>JBAXJV010000033.1:0-13996 GCA_037137675.1 bacterium
TGAACCCCGATGCCTGTAGTCCCAGCGGTGCCACCGGTCTCTTTCAATTCATGCCAGCCACGGCCCGGCGCTTCGGTTTGCGTATCTGGCCCTTCGACGAGCGGCGCAATCCGCTGAAATCCGCCCGGGCCGCCGCGCAGTATCTCAAGGTGCTGCACCGCCAGTTTGGATCGTGGCCGCTCTGTTTGGCAGCCTATAACGCCGGCGAGGGCGCTGTCGGACGGTTGCTGAAGGGGGCTGGCAAACGCAGTTTTGAAGCCATCGCCGACCAGCTGCCGATTGAGACGCAGATGTATGTGCCAAAGGTGCTGGCCGTAGTTGCCCTGCGCGAGAACGTGGATGCACTACGACTGCCTGGACCGACGGCGGACGATTCCCGCTGGCCACCGCCGCTTGCTGCGCCGCTTTGGGCCGCGCTACGCATCGCCCCGCCGCCATTCGTCGTCTGCCGCATGGGTGAGTAACTGGAACTAATCAGGTTGAGGGTGGCAACGGCGCCGATAGCGAGTACCCTCCACCTTATTAGCCGCCCGTAAAATCCACCAACCCTGTTTCCCTCAGGCTGAGGTAATCGGTGGGGCGGTTCTCGCCGCGCTGGCCGATAATTACGTGATCGAGGATGTGAATGTCCAGAATGCGTCCGGCCTGGACGAGTTGTCTGGTAATGCGAATGTCTTCGGACGACGGGTTGGGGTCGCCGGATGGATGGTTATGCACGAGTACGACGCCTTTGCTGCCAGCGCGGATGGCTTCCTGAAAAACTTCGCGCGGATGAACAAGGCTGGCATCCAGAATGCCTCGGCTGATCTCAACGGGGTCGGTTAGGAGGCGGTTGCGAGCATCCAGCGGAATCACCCAGAAGCACTCGCAGGTCAGGCTGCGGGCGCGTTCGCGCATCAGTCTGGCGGCATCTTCGGGTGTGCGCACGGAAGGGCGTTGCTCGCGATTTTCCAGCGCGATTCTGCGCGGCAGGTCGAGCGCGGCCTTGAGGCGGATGGCTTTAACGCGGCCCAGTCCCCGCAGTTCGGGAGCGCTTTTCAGGTCAATCAAATTGGCACGCGACAGCGCCGTCAGGTTTCCGTAGTGGAATAATAAACGTTTGGCCAGATCGAGCACATTCAGGCCGTGTGTTCCGGTTCCCAGCAGCACGGCGAGCAGATCGGCGTCGTTGAGGTTTTCCACGCCAACGCGTTCCAGCAACTCTCTGGGCCGTATATTTTCCGGCAAGTCTTTCAGGCGCTCCGACCGTACTTGATAATCGTCCGTGGCTTCCCGTGCAAGTGACTTGCGTCGCATCGCGTACCACCTGTTTTATAAGTGCTTACGTAGTCAAGGTGGCAGCTGTTTAGCGTACAAACTGCACCGTTATTCAGGCCAGGGGGCTGGCCCCGTCTGCTGCCAGACGTTATAAACCTGTTCCGCCAGAGTCTCCACGTTTATTTTCTGGTCAGCCTCAATCCAAATAACCTGTGCCTGGTGGCGGAACCAGGTGCGCTGCCGTTTGGCCAGTTGCCGCGTGCGAGCTGCAATCCGTTCCCGTGCGACTGCTAGCGGCATCTGCCCGCTCAGCACTTCGATTGCCTCGGCATAGCCGATGGCCTGTCGTGCTGTCGTCGCCGAGGCCAGGCCGGCAGGCAAAAGTCGCGCCACCTCGTCAAGCATTCCAGCGGCGAACATGGCGTCCACGCGCGCCTCTATCCTCAGGGCCAAATCATCACGCGACCATGCCAGTCCGGCGAAGGTGGGGGCTATCGCCATGGCGACGGGTGTCACCCAGTTGGAAGGAAGTGCGGTGGCGCCATCAGATGTCCGCTCCAAGGCCCGTATCAGGCGCCTGGGATTATCCATATCTCCAGGCGGCAGCATGGCCAGCGCGCCGCGCGTCCGGAGCTCTGATTGCAGGCCCGCTACGCCCGTTTGATCGTACACGGTTTGCCAATGAGCGCGTACTGCTTGATCGGGAGCCGTGCCCTCGTGCAAACCTTCGGTAAGCGCCTTCAGGTAAAATCCGGTGCCGCCGACTACCAGCAGCGCCCGGCCAGCGTGCTGGGTTTCCGCAGCAAAAACCCGTGCTGCGGCGAGCCAGACGGTCACGCTGCATGGTTCGGATGGAGAAACAAGATCCAGCCCGCCATAGCGCACGGCGGCGCGTTCGGCGGACGATGGTTTTGCCGTGCCTATATCCATGTTGCGGTAGACCAGCATTGCGTCGGCGTTTAGAACGTCCGCGCCGGTCTGTTCGGCAATTTTTTGAGCACAGGCAGTTTTGCCGGATGCCGTTGGGCCCACCAGATAATAGGCGCCGGGCGCCAGTGTCATACGGACGCGTGCTCACCGGGCGCGCTTGATGAAGCGGGCCGGGACGGGGCTGTGGTGGTGAGCAGGTAGAGACTTACGCTGATGCAGATTGCAGCATCGGACACATTGAACGCCGGAAAATGCCAGCTCCGGCAGTAAAAATCCAGAAAGTCCACAACATAGCCCAGACGCGCGCGATCAGCCAGATTTCCGAGGATGCCACCAATCAGCCCGCCCAGGACTATCCGGTGCGCAATGGAATCGGATAGCCAGGTGCGCCGGAAAATAGCCAGCAGAACCAGAAGGACGAATGATAGCACAGCCAGCCAGCCATTCAGGCCGCCAAAGATGCCCCACGCTGCGCCGGTGTTTTGCACGTAGGTGAGGCTGAAAAAAGCGGGGACGACCGTCCACGACTCGCCATGGTAGAACGCCGTTCTAATCCAGAATTTAGTTGCCTGATCCAGCGTCAAGATCACGAAGCCGATCCAGAGAGCTAGCATGTTCGTGCCCCTGCGAATTACTCGTGTTCTTCGGTCTCGGTCTCTTCAGCATCTCCGGTTGGCTCGTTGTGTTGCGAGATTGTTTCTCCGAAAGGACGGAAATGGTTGCGTCCGCGCTCGTGTTCAGATTGGCACTTTATGCATGTGCGGGCGAACGGCAGGGCATGCAGGCGGACTTTATCAATGGGCTTGTTGCAATCGTCGCACATCCCGTAGACCTCATCGTCAATTCGCCGCAGTGCCGAGTTTACCTCAAACAGGACGTCATGTTCGGCGCTGACGAGGTTGAGCGCGAACTCACGATCAAAATCATCGGTACGATCTTCGGAAGATGCATCGTCAACGTACTTAAGTGAATCGTTGGACTGCGAGTGAATCTGTCCACTAAGGCGGTCACGTATGCGTATCAACAGTACGCGAATATGATCGAGTGTTTTCTGGTCTATGGCCGCATGTTTAACCGCTGCTTTGACTGGCGGTTGCTTGGCTGCCTTGGATGTTGGCGCCGGGTGAAGGGGTTGCCGGGCCTTTGATGCGGACGGCTTTATACGAACGACAGGTTTTGCCTTTGCCTTTGAAGGTGCTGTTGAAGACGGCTTTTTTTTGATCAGCAGAGGCTTGACGGAAGGTTTGGCAGCCTGGCCCGTTTTACGTTTTGCGCTGACTGTCGTTTTGTTTTTTTTTGCCATTTTCACACATCCTTCATGGTTTCTATGATCATACGATTCATTAGCACGTCAATCCCCGCGCGCCCACGCCAGAATTGTATCAGGAAGAACTTTAACTGAGACGATATGCGCCGGCTGATCGCCGTCAACGCCTGGCACTAAGACATCATCTCCGGGCTTATGGCCCTTAAGCACCTGTCCCATGCGGCTGCTGCAAGAAATGATTCCCAGCGCAAGGTCCTGATCCCATTCGCCAAGAATGTGGAAGATCTCGGAACGGCCGTCGGGATATTCCAGAGCAACTGTGACGCCTATCCCTGCAACAGTCGAGGCGAAGCCGCGAAAATCGGTGCCATGAATATTTTGAAGGTCGGCTTCCCACTGCGCCTGACGGTGCATCAGGATGCTCTGCTGTTCCTTGGCCGCCTTGAATTCGTAGTTTTCGCTCAAGTCGCCATAGCTGCGCGCTTGGCCAATATCGCGACTGTTCTGCGGTATTTCCTCGTTCATCAGCTTCTGCAACTGGAGCTGCCGTTCCCGGTGCTTGCGCCATGATGTTACGTTGCTATGCGTTTGCGATGCCGCTTTGTCCGGGGCTGCAAGCAATTCGTTGAGTTCGGGGTGCAGCATGACCAGTCTGGCAATCAGGCTTTGCGTATCGACCGTTGTCCGCCCTGCAGCGTCGCGCAGGTACTGGACCATGCTGGTTCTTTGCAGGTGGTTCATGGTGGCGGTCATGCTGCTCAGCCACTCCCGGTCCTGCAGGCGGGCTTCAAGTTGGTTCGCGGTACGCAGCTGATCGCCGTTGTAATATGGTTCCAGAACCGCCAAAATCATGAAGGGGAGTTCCGAGAGGGCGCCCAATTTCCATTCGGTGATGATGTCGGTGTGCCGGGCCAGCCAGTAGAGCAATTCGACGCCCGCAGTACGTCTGTTCACCAGTGCACGCAGGCGCTCGGCTACGGCGGTTTGCTGTTTGTGCTCGATCAGAAAATCCATGGCTTCATTGAGTGGCGCGCTGGGCAAGTCCGGAAGCAGTTCGATCAGGCAGGTAGTCAGTTCGGCTGCGTGCCCGTCGTCTGTCAGGAAAGCCAGAAGGGCCCCGCCTTCGCGTGCAGATAACGCTTGCAGTGCCTCAAGCAGCCGTGGCGCTGACAGCAACCGCTGGCGTTCGGCGTGCGTGTCCACCTGTTTGCTTGCGACGCCCCAGAATGCCGCAGCCATTATGGCCCGTATGCGCAGCGCAGCCTCGCGGTCGCCCCGGGCATGGATGACATAGGCCAGACGTTCTCCAATGGCGTCCTGCTGGGCGGGTGTCAGCTCAGCCGGTGTACGGTGGGCGGCCAGTTCCTTCATGTGGCCGAAAATACGGTCGATATCGCGTTCTGCACTCAAGCTGACGAACCAGGCATCGCTATAACTTTTCTCTTGCGACAGCAATTGCAACGGTTCGCTGCGTTTAGCAGGAACCGACACGCAGGGATCGTTTTTGAGCGCCTTGCGGGCGTTGTCCCAGAAGACCTTCCAGTCTTTCTCAGGCATAACGGTGGGGCAAAGTAATTCCTGAAGTTTGGGTGCGGTCAACGGGCCAAAACTGCGCAGGGCCAGCTTGATGACTTCGTCCGGGTTGTTTTTAACCAGCGCCGCAATGCCTTGCGGATCGCGGTGATTGCGGGCGTAAAAATGGGCTTCATCCAGCAGCTCGAAATTTTCTCCGGCGTAAGCAAAAGTGACTTCATGTCCCTGCTTGCGCGCGAAATTCACGACCACCTTGCCGTAGAAGTCATCCAGCCCGTGCACGACGCCAAAGCCCCACGTTTTGTCCAGCACGAACATCTGCGGTGCCAGACGCAGCAGCAACCTCAAGCGCCGGAACGCTTCGTCGAGTGCGACGCCTTTGTCAAACCCCGCGCCTTCAACCATTCTTTTCCGTCGTCCATCCTTACGATATAGCGCGCACAATTTTTCGCCCGCACGGACCACTGCGGTGTCGCCACCTTCCCAGCCAGCGCGCATATGCCAGATGGCGAGGCATTCCGCATCGCGGCCCGCCGTGCTGGTGACGGTCGTTTCCCATTCGGTCGCAATGTCTTCTGCCAGTGTGGCCCGGTCTTTACGATGCAGAGCATCCAAAAAACTGGAAATTTCTTCAGCTGGCGTCTCCGCTTTCAAGCGTTCTCGGAATCCTTCCCAGACGCCGCCGTTATCCCGGGTCAACAACTCGCTCCAATCAGCCATGCGGTCCCCCTTCTCGTGAAACGAGCTATATACTATATTCGACGGCAGGAGCTCAAGCAGTTTCGAAGGTTCGCAAAAGGTTCGCAAAAGGTTAATAAATATGAGTAAAAAAACAGGACGGATCGTCAATGTAGGTATCGCCGGGCAGGGGCGCAGCGGTTATTGCATTCACGCTGATTGGCTCAAGCAGGTCGGTGACCGGTTTAAAATCGTGGCTGTGGCGGATCAGCTGCTGGATCGCAGACAGGACGCGCAGCGACAGTTTGGCGCGCGCACGTATCCGGATTATGCGGCCATGATCAAAGCGGGCGGCTTCGACCTGTTTATTGATGCGCTGCCGACCCCGTTGCATACCACGGCCACTATTGCAGCCCTGCGGGCCGGGTACCATGTGGTCAGCGAGAAGCCGCTGGCAGCGACCGTCAAGGATGTGGATCGCATGGCGGCGGCGGCGTGCAAGGCCAACCGCGTGCTGGCGCCTTTTCAGAATAATCGCCTGCAGCCGTTTTTTGACAAGCTGCAGGAAATCATCCGCTCCGGCGTGCTGGGGGAAATTCTGGCTATCCGTAGCGTGTGGAGCCATTTCGCGCGGCGCTGGGACTGGCAGACACTGCGCCGTAACCACGGCGGCACACTTTATAATACCGGTCCGCATGCCGTGGATCAGGCGCTCGCCCTGATCGGATGGGACAAGCAACCCGAGGTTTTTTGCAAAATGGCCTGCCGCCATCAATTTGGTGGAGATGCCGAGGACTATTGCGCGCTGACTTTGCACGGGAAGGGTATCCCTACGGTGGAAATCATGCTCTCGCAGTATCTGGCTTATCCGCAGGGCGACATGTACAGTGTTCAGGGTACACTGGGAGGCCTGACGGGGCATGCCACCGAACTGAAATGGAAATACTACAACTCCAAAACAGCGCCGAAGCAGAAGTTCTGGAAACAATGGTCTTTGAACCGGCAATATCCCCGCGAAGAGCTGCCATGGGTTGAGAAAACATGGACGGTTGATGAGTCGCTCAAAAAGTATTCGACCGGGTATACCTTGCAGTCGTTTTCCGTCGGCAGCAAGCGGTTTTACGACAATCTCTATGACGTGCTGGTCAACAATGGCGAACTCATGATCACGGTTCCGCAGGTGCGCAAACAGATTGCCGTGATCGAGGAAGCGCATCGTCAGAATCCTGAACTCAGGCCGCAGCGTTAGGGGCTGTGGGCTGCCGGAATGGCCGCAATATCCTCCAAACAATGAAACAGCCAGGCAGGCCTGCCGCCGCGCCGGATTTAGATGTTGACATTGTATACCGATGTTTCTATAAGTAGAAACATGATTTCACCAAACGAAAAAGATTATGTCCGGCTGGCGGCGCAATACGACGTGATTCCAGTGGTCATGGAACGCATGGCGGACATGGAAACTCCGGTCACCGTGCTGCGCCGGTTTGTAGATCGCGAGACGGTCTTTCTGCTGGAATCCATGGAGGGGGGCGAGACCTGGGGGCGCTACTCGTTTGTCGGCGTTAACCCGGAGCCGTTTTTAGACGTTGATCACACTCATGGTTTGACTGGCCGGTTGGAGCGATTACGCGAGATTTTCCAGGGTGTGCGCGTAGCGCCGGTGCCGGGGCTGCCGCGTTTTATCGGCGGGGTAGTTGGATTTCTGGGATACGAGGCGGCGGGGGAATTCGAGCGGCTTTTGACGCCAAAGGCAGCGCCGAATCCCTTCGCCCTGCCGCGCAGCCGTTTTGTCCGCGCAAACCAGGTGATCGTTTTCGACAATCTGCGCCACACGATCAAGATTGTCGTGGGCTCGCGTCCGGCGCTGCATAGCTCACCGCAGGCCGCCTATGCAGCTGCGGCGCTGGTGATTGAAGGCATCGAAGCTACGCTGAGCCGTCCGGCGGAGCCGGTCACGGAGACCGCCAGTGGTGCGGTTGAGTTTACCTCGAACATGACGCCTGACGCCTACCGCGGAATGGTCGTTGCAGCAAAGCGTTACATTCAGGCCGGGGATATCATCCAGGCCGTGCTGAGTCAGCGCTTTACGGCGCAGACGCGTCTTTCGCCCTTCACCCTCTATCGTGCGCTGCGACTGCTGAATCCGTCGCCGTACACTTTTTTCCTCAAAATCGGTGGACAAACGCTGGTCGGGTCTTCGCCGGAAGTAATGGTGCGGCTCACGGGCAGCCGGATCGAAATCCGCCCGATTGCCGGCACGCGTCCGCGCGGCACCACGGAGGGGCGCGACCGCGAACTTGCGAGCGAGCTGCTGGCGGACGAAAAGGAACGCGCGGAGCATGTGATGCTGGTGGATTTGGCGCGCAACGACATCGGCCGCATCGCCGAGATCGGCAGCGTGCAGGTGACCGAGTCCATGGTTGTGGAACGCTATAGTCATGTGATGCACCTTGTGTCGCATGTCGAAGGGGTGCTGCGTAAAGGGTTGGACGCTTACGATGTGATCGCGGCGAGTTTTCCGGCCGGTACGCTTAGCGGTGCTCCCAAAATCCGCGCCATGCAGATTATTCACGAACTGGAACCAGAACCGCGTGGCGCTTACGGTGGTGCGGTCGGGTATCTGAGTTATGACGGCAACATGGATCTGGCGATTACGATTCGTACGCTGGATGTGCGTGACGGTCAGGTTTCGGTGCAGGCCGGAGCGGGGATCGTCTATGATTCTGATCCCGAGCGGGAGTATCAGGAGACCTGTCAGAAGGCTCAGGCCTTGCGGGCTGCGGTTGAATTGGCCGCTCGAGGGCTGGCTTTAGGTGAAGCAATAAAATGATTGAGATGAACAGTCATGGTCGCGTGACGACGAATGCGTACAACGCAAGAATCAGGAGCGGGCAATGGGCATGATGCAGGAATTCAAGCAGTTTGCGATGCGCGGGAACGTGATGGATATGGCGGTCGGCGTTATTATTGGCGGTGCGTTCAGTAAAATTGTGTCGTCGCTGGTGAATGATGTGATGATGCCGCCGATTGGTAAGCTCATGGGCAATATAGACTTGTCCGGACTGTTCATTCAGTTGGGCGGTGTGGATAAATATGCCTCGCTGGCCAAGGCCAGAGATGCAGGCGTAGCCACGGTTAATTACGGGCTTTTTATAAACACTGTGGTTGATTTCGTGATTGTCGCCTTTGTCACTTTCATGATGATCAAGGGGATGAACACACTGCACAATATAGAATCAGCAAAACCAGCGCCGGTGTGTGAACCGCCTGCCGATATTAAGCTTTTGACCGAGATTCGTGATTTGATGAAAAATAAGTGAGGCTGGGCGGGATCGCTGTCTTGACAACTCAACGGCGAGCATGGTGATGCAGAGGCTTCGGGAGAAGATGCAGCATGATTGTGATGATAGATAACTACGATTCTTTTACCTACAACCTGGTCCAGATGCTGGGTGGGCTGGGGGCGGATTTGCGGGTTTTCCGCAACGATGCCGTGACTGTAGACGAGGTTGCCGCATTCTCGCCCGCCGCCGTGGTGATATCCCCGGGGCCTTGCACGCCTGAGAAGGCCGGTATTTCCGTGGCCTTGATCCAGCGCCTGAGCGGTCGGGTGCCATTGCTGGGGGTCTGCCTCGGACATCAGTCCCTCGGTGTGGCCTTCGGTGCCACGGTGGCGGGTGCGCAGCGAATTATGCACGGCAAGGTCTCGCAGGTGAGTTTTACTGAAGGCGCTTCGCCACTCTATCGCGGGTTATCCAACCCCTTCACCGCCGGGCGCTACCATTCGCTGGCCGTGATGGCGTCAAGCCTTCCGGCGGAGTTGATTCCCGATGCTTTCAGCGAGGATGGCGAAATCATGGGTATGCACCACGCCGTACATCCAACCTACGGCGTTCAGTTTCATCCCGAGTCAGTGCTTACGCCGACAGGCAAACGGCTGCTAAGGAATTTTTTGGAACTTACTGCTGTGCGTACATGAGCAGGTGTTCAGTGTCCGGTGTTCAGGTTTCGGCAAAGAAGAGTTGAATGTTTGTCCCGAACCACGATCACTTTGAGCACGGAAATGACGGCGAAATGAAAACATATATTCAACATGTGGCGGAGCGGAAGACGTTGTCGGAGACGGAAGCAACCTCGGCCTTTGATCTGATCATGGCGGGCGTCGCAACCCCGGCTCAGATTGGCGCGCTGCTGATGGGCCTGCGCGTGCGCGGCGAGACGGTTGAAGAAATCGCCGGTGCAGCGGCTTCGATGCGGCGGCACGCCGTTTTTGTGGATCCACGCGGCCTGCCGGTAGTTGACACCTGTGGCACTGGTGGCGACGGCGCTGGCAGCTTCAACATTTCCACGGCGGCCGCGCTGGTGGTGGCGGGGGCGGGCGTGCCGGTGGCCAAACACGGCAACCGGGCCATCACCAGCAAATGCGGCTCCGCCGACGTGCTGGCCGCGCTGGGCGTCAACATCGAGGCGCCTGCGGATACGATGGAAGCCTGCCTGCACGAATTCGGACTGGCCTTTCTTTACGCGCCGGCCATGCATCCAGCGATGAAACATGCCGGCGCGGTGCGACGCGAGCTCGGCACGCGCACGATTTTTAATCTGCTTGGTCCGCTCAGCAATCCGGCAGGGGCCAAGTGTCAGGTGCTTGGCGTGTTTGCGCCGGAGTTGACCGAGATGCTGGCCGAGGTGCTGCGGCGGCTGGGCAGCAGGCGGGTCTTTGTGGTGCATGGACATGACGGCATGGACGAGATCACCACCACCGCCCGCACGCGGGTCAGCGAGCTGCACAGCGGGCGGATCAAGACCTACGACCTGGACCCGCTGGAATTTTTCGATGAACTGGCCAGTCCCGCTGATCTGGCAGGCGGTGTCCCCACGGAGAATGCCGGAATCATCCGCCGTATTCTGGCGGGAGAAAAAGGGCCGCGCCGGAACATCGTCTGCCTCAATGCCGCCGCCGGACTGGTGGCAGGCGGCAAGGCGGAAACTTTGCACGCGGGCTTGAAGCTGGCTGAAGCCGCCCTCGACAGCGGCCGCGTCGGAGAGGTATTGCAGAAGCTGGTAAGGGGTACGAATGCGTGAGGTTTGAGTAGTGAACAGTAAACAGTGATTTGAGGCTAAGCATGAGTAAGGCGCAAGCTGAACCACGATCTATTCTGCCTGGTAGAGGGGGTCAAATGATGCGCGCGGCGTGCGACCGGAATCCAGGCGCCCTCGAAGAGTGATGACTGGCGGGCGTTGGCCTCCAACATTGCGTGGCGTTGCGCCGGATCGAGCAGGTGCGTATTGGTTTGGGTCAACGTGATCTGTCGGTGAATGGGGTGCAGCATTCCGGGCTGAAATGCAAACATGAACGCGAAAATTAAGGTAGTATGGAAAATATCTTAAACCAGATTGCCGAAGAGCGGCACGCTGCGGTGGCGTCAGCGCGCCTGGCGGTGCCGGAGGCGGAGCTGCGCTGGATTGCGGCGCGGCGCAAACCGCGCTCGCTGCGCGCGGCGCTGATGCAGCCGGGCCGCCGGGTGATCGCCGAGCTTAAGCGGCGCAGCCCATCTGCCGGAGTCTTGCGCGAACAATATTTTCCGGCTGCGATTGCGCAGGGCTATGCAGCAGCGGGCGCGGCTGCGATTTCGGTGCTGACCGAGCCGCTGCACTTCGATGGTTCGCGGGAAGATCTGTTGGCTGTGCGCGCGGCGGTGGAACTGCCGATCCTGCGCAAGGATTTCATTGTGGACGCCTATCAGGTGCTGGAGGCTGCGGCCTGGGGCGCCGACGCGGTGCTGCTGATTGCGGCGCTGTTAAACCCGCAGACCTGCAGTCGGCTGGCGGCGTTAGCTGCGGAGCTCGGGCTGGAAGCGATTCTGGAAATTCACGGCGAGTCGGAGCTGGCGCATCTCGAACGTTGCCCGGATGCGCTGGTGGGCGTCAACAACCGCGACTTGACGACGCTGAAGACCGATCTGGCGGTCGCACGCGACTTGGCCGGACTGTTGCCTAAAGACCGCGTCTGGATAGCCGAGAGCGGACTGCGCGGCGCAGCTGATCTGCTCTCTCTGGAAGCGCTGGGCTATCGCGGCTTTCTGGTAGGCGAGTCGTTCCTGCGCCAGAACGATCCCGGCGCCGCGCTAAGAAGCTGGTTGCAGGGCGAGAAGTAAATATTCAGGCGGGCATGTGGAATCCCCCCAAAGAGGATGCTACGAGAAGGGTCACGATGAAAATACTCCTGATCTCCGCGCTGGCGTCCGGTCTGGCGCTTTGCAGTTTTGAAATTCCGGCCTTTGCTGATGGCAGCATCAACGAAAATATCAGCAAAGGCTTGCCCGATCAGCCCGCACAGCCAGTGACGATATTCACCGCAAAAAAGATTCTCACCATGGAACGCGGTAACCCGGAAGCAACCGCCGTGGCGATTTCCGGGAAACGGATTGTCGCGGTCGGCTCGCTCGCTGAAGTCAAAGCCGCGCTGGGCGACACGAAATTCATCGTAGATCAAACATTCGATGACAAGGTGGTGCTGCCAGGCCTGATTGACCAGCATTTGCATCCGATTCTGGGCGCGCTTACGCTCTCGACGGAGGTGATTGCGCCGGAAGATTGGGTGATGCCGGATCGGACCTTTAAGGCCGCTGCTACACCCGGGGAATATCTGGCCAGATTGAAAGCCGCTGAGGCTGCCTTGCAGAACCAGCAGGAATGGCTTTTCACCTGGGGCTATCACAAATTGTGGCATGGCAAACTGGACCGCCAGCGTCTCGACGCCATCAGCGCCACGCGCCCGATTATGGTGTGGCAACGGTCGTGCCATGAATTTTATCTGAACACCCCGGCCATCAAGGCGTTGGGATTCACAGAGCAATCCATGCAAGGCAAGGGTGATGCCAGCAAGATGTTCGACTGGACTGAAGGGCATTGGTGGGAGACGGGCATGAACCTGATCATGGGTCCGTTGCTCACGGTCTTTGCAACCCCGCAGCGGTTTCAGTTTGGACTGAAGCAGATGGTTGCTTACGAACATTCCAAGGGCGTCACCGCTTACAACGAACCCGGCGCGCTGGTCACGCCGGACCTGTTGAAGCTCTACCAGAAGATCCTCGGCGCGGATGATACGCCAATGTATAGCTATTTTCTGGTGGATGGGCGCGGCTATATTGACAAGGGGGTGCCAGTGGCGGAAGCGATTGCGGATGGAGAGAAAATCGTTGCTGCCAACGCCACCGGCAAGGTTTCGTTCTTTCCCAAGCAGATCAAAATGTTTGCGGATGGCGCGATCATCTCGCAGCTTATGCAAATGAAAGAAGCCTATCTCGGCACAGACGGCAAGCCCGACCCGGCCCACCACGGAGAATGGATGACAACTCCGCAAAACCTCGAAGAGCGGATCAAAGCCTATTGGGACGCCGGCTACCAAATTCATATTCATGTCAACGGCGACGAGGGGCTCGAAGTACTGCTTGGCATCCTGGAGCGCCGGATGGCCGATAACCCGCGCGCTAATCATCGCACGGTGATTGTTCACTTTGCCAACTCAACCGAGGAACAAATTGTCCGCATCGCCCAACTCGGCGCCATTGTCAGCGCGAACCCCTATTACCCTGTTGGATTTGCTGATAAATACAGCGTCGTTGGCCTTGGTCCGCAGCGTGCCGACAACATGGTACGCGCTGGCTCGGTGCTCAAGCGCCAGATTCCGCTATCGTTCCACTCGGACCTGCCGATGGGCCCCAGTGACCCGCTTTTCATGGCCTGGTGCGCTGTCAACCGCGTCACGCCATCGGGACGCATCGCCGCCCCCGATCAGCGCATTGGCATCGAGGATGCACTGCGCGCCGTGACCATTGAAGCAGCCTACTCCTGGCAGAAAGAAAACGAACTCGGCAGCATTGCCCCCGGCAAGATTGCCAACTTCACCGTACTCGAACAAAACCCGCTGACAGTGGACCCAATCAAACTCAAAGAGGTGCCGGTTTGGGGCACGGTCTTCGAGGGCCGGATTTTTCCGATCGCCAAAAAACAAATCGCCCGCGTGCAGCCGCCGGACGGGAATGCCGTTCATGTGACGGATTTGACCGCGCTCCCGCTGCCGGCATGTTTTGCGCCAGGTGACGCGGACCACGCCCACACTGACAACTGTGGCGCGTGCGGCTTCAACCGCCTGCTTGCGCGCAGTGGCGCACTTGATAGAATTGCTGCGTCTACCAGTCATTAACTAGTGCCACAAGAATAAGAAGTAGAGTTGAAGTCACTAGCGTCCCATGGGACGCAGGCTGTTAGGCTGCAGGCTGTTAGACTGTTAGGAAATTCGCGTATTTCTGTCTATATTTACTCGATGGC
>JBAXJV010000034.1:0-13882 GCA_037137675.1 bacterium
AGCGGGAATCTGCCGGACCGCAAAGCCTTTGCAAGCTCTAAGGCCATGGTGCTGTGTGCGGCGCTGGGCATGACGAGCCAGCCGGCGCTGGAGCCTGGCAAGGATTTCGGACGCTGTTCGGCTTACATGCAGCCGCTGTGGAATTCGATGAAGGCTTTGCCAGGGCAGGTGGTGCGCCTGCACAATCCCGTCTACGCGCCGACCCGGGCCGTGACCACGGAAGCACCGGACCTGTATCCCAGCCTGTGGCAATCAGACCGTCATAAAGCCTTGCTGGTGGTCTCCAATATGGCGTCCACTCCTCAGACCGGTGTCGTGGAATTGAATCTCAATGAGTTGGATGTGCCACGAAATGCCAGACTGACGGCGCTGCCGGTTGCCGGCACGTATCAGGCCGAACTGGATGGCGGCACGGTCCGGGTCACCGGCATGCCCCCGGAGACCATTGCGTCCATTTTGATCGGGTAACCGCGCGCCTGTCAGGAGCGGCCGGGTAGACGGTTCACGGTTGGAATGGCCACTACTCCGGAGAGGCGCTCCACGAGCCAAGTCCGCACCCCGTCCACCCGGGCTAGCAGCTTTTGCCCGGATGTATTCATGAACTGGCCGCCAGCTGTACGCAGCCGCCCGGCTCTACATCCAGCCAGATGCGGTCGCGCAATTCGATGCGGCGGCAACTCGTTTTGACAAGGGCATGGTCGTACCCCGTAACTTGCACACGGCGTGATGCCCCTGCAATGATCAGATAAAATCCCGCACGTCCGGTTCCGTTCAGCAACCACCATGTGGCGGCGTCGGGCACACGGATCTCCGCTGCTGCCCCCACCGCGCTCACCACCGTTTGCCGGCGGTTGCCCATCTGCCAGACTTCCATCAGCGGGTCTTGCGGTTCACGGCGGCAGGCCCACAAGCGCAGGTGCGCACGGTAAAAAGACAGCCAGGCGCGGATGATGCGGATTGTCTCCGGTGGTTGGCGTGGCAGATCTAGGGAAAATGTGGGCACGCCGGCTGTGAGCATCTTAATCATCATGATGGCGATATCGCGGGGTGACTCCCCGGTGCTGCACGCCAGATAGTCGTTATGCACGACCGCGCCGTAGGCCTGAATGTAGGCGCAGCGACCCAGATTTGTATTGATGTCATAGGCCGTGTCGCCAGCTCTCACCATGGTTCCAAACTGGGCGGCGATGGGATTGGCATAGTTCTGCTTAAGCTCGATTAATGCGTCCGGCTTGCAGGCGGTCACAACCTCCCACATTTCACGCATCAGCCGCCGCACGCCTTCGATCATGCTGCTCTCGTCATGCTTATGAGAATGGTCGCATGGAATCGCAGGCAGCGTGTTGAAGAGATCCACCTTGAAGCCGTCTGCGCCGTAATCCTTCAGCATCCGCGCGGCTTCACGGCATACGTGACGCCGGACATCCGGGTTGCAGGGACAGAGGTTTTGAAACCCGTTGGGGGCTGTAACCGGTTTTCCGCCACTGTGGATGACGTGCTGCCCCATGCTGGCATAGGTCTGGCTCGTCGTCGCCAGACAGGTCGGCGCGTACCATAGCAAGACCTTCAGGCCAAGCGCTTGAATTGCACGCACGAGTCCGGGTAGATCGGGGATTTTCACAGGATCAGGCGCATAATCTCCGATGTTGAGCGGACGGTCATCGGTATCCAGGCCGGGGCCAAACCAGCCGTCATCCAGAATTATGGCGCCCATCCCGAGCTCCCGTGCGAGGCGTGCATTTTCCAGCACGCGCTCAGGTGTCATGAGATCCGAGCACCAGGCGGTCCAGGTACACCATGTCGGCTCCCAGGCCGCTGCGGGAACGGGGTAAACCACCTGATGCACCCGCCGGAAGTGGTTTGAGTAAGTCCGCAGTGCGTGAAACCACGACTTGTATCCCGCGCCTGCAAAGACAGTTTCCTCCAGCTGCCGCGTCCGGCCGTAGTGCCAGCCCTCGGTGGGTGCGCGGAAGCGCATGATCGCTAAATCCGCCCCGCCAAGCATGGCTTTGCGCGCGGACAGCTTTGGTTCCACACAGTAGCAGCGGCTTTCGCGGGTGTACGTGACCAGGCCGAAGGCGGCGCTGACGAGGCCGGCCTGATCTGTAAAGGCTAGAAATGGCATGCCATCGTTCGGCGCGCTCACGCCGCTGGGGGCCGAGCGCAGGAAGCAGGCGCGGTCTTTGAACAGGAATTCCCGGCCTGAATCAGGGAGAATGATTTTATTGAAATTCAACAAAGTGGTGGCGATCTCAAATTCAATGAAATCAATCTTCATCTCGCGCCCGTTCTGGCGCTGAAGTTTGACGTGGACCAGATCACCTTCGAAGGTGAGTCGCAGGCGATATCCACCGACTGTTCTGATTGTGCGCGGGTTGCCCAGAAGCTGGTCGAAGCGCAAGACCTGGTCCTCCAGATGAACGAGTAAGGCCATATCCATGCGTGATGGCGGTTTGTGTTGTTTCATATATGCCGCTGATTGTATGTGGATCTCAGACAACTTGTTCCGGTCATTTGAACGGGAACTCGTCGCGGAGCACTGTTTTGCGGGCCGGGGACGGCTTGGATTCCTTCCCGTCCTTGTCCGTGCAGGAAACGAAAAAATACATAGGAATGGCTGGCTGCAGCCCTTTTACAAAGAGCAGAGAAGCATCTTTCTCCGCTTTGGCGGGCGCTGGCTGCGCGCCTGTACCGTCGGGATAGGCCGAAACATAGACGGTGTATTTCAGGGCGCCTTCAACAGGCTTGATTTTGACATAGACCTGATCGCCGCTGGCCATGATCTCAGGCGGATATATTTTCTCGATTGCGGGCGCTTTTCCGGTGCCGGTTTCCTGCAGCTTTTTAATGGGGTTAGGCAGAACCGAAGCCGTGATCTCCGGCCGCCAGAGCTCTCTTGCTGCTATTTGAAGTTTAACGGGTTTGTCTGTCATATCCTCCTGATTGGCGTACAGCGCCATCAGATCATCCATTTCGATCGCCATATCTTCAACCGGCAGCATTTGATTGACATAGATGATATCCGTGCGCATCTCGACGATCACCCTGGTCAGGGTCAGCGGCAGATCCACGATGCCTTCATCCGAGCCACCCCAGGAATAGAGGCTTTGCTCTCTGGAATTGTCTCCGGGGGTGCTGGCCGGGAGCGGGAATTCCATGTAACGCCAGCCGTCATGGTTAAAATACGACCAGGAATGGATGTCGTCCGAATTCCAGGCATCCTTCTGTCCGCAGTTCAGCCATACTTCGCCTTTGGCATCCGTTACTTCATACAGGACCCGGAACCATTGCGAGTGGCCCTTGCCATAGATCCCCAGCGCTTTGGCCTTGCCCGGGATGGGGATGGGCTTGGATGGCGTGAATGTGCCGTAAAACCCGACGCAGGGCTTGCCGGCCGGGCGCTCCGTCATGGTTACTCGCCACACGCTGGAGGTGCGTTCGCCGGACTTGACGAACTCCTGCGCCATCCTGACCGGCTCGCGAAGCATGTCCCAGTTGTTGCTCGCATAGCGGTTGTAGGGATGCGCGTCGTATGTCCAGTTTCCTTTTTCGAAATTGTCGAGCACGATCTGCCTGCTGCCGGGTGCCGTTGTATATACGGGCGTTCCAGCGAGGGCGCTCTTGATTCCTCCGTTGCGGGCCACGATCCAGAGAACGGTCGGCGTGAGCGTGACCGAGGCCTTGCCTTGTTCGAGCGGGAGCGGGAATGCGTTTCCATGCTCGTCAATTTTCACGAGTTTGGTTTTGTCGCTATCCGGAATAATTTCCAATGGCCGGCTGCCGTGATAGGTCCAGACCGCATACACCAGGCGGTCGTCATCCTTGAAGCGGACGCAAAAAGCGCTGCGGCTGCCGGTTTCCAGCCAGCCATTGTACCTGGCCAGATCCAGCACCCTGGTCATGGTGGCGAACGCAGCGGCGGAGGGCTTGGGATTGCTCTCCGGCTCGCGGCTGATGAGTCCGCAGCCGCCATAGTGCTGGCTTCCCCAGCGGTCCGCGCAATCCTGCAGGGACCAGGTCTGCATGAATTTGGTCGTGCCCAGAGCCAGGGAGAGGACCGCCGTGCGCACGATGTTGTCGGCCTGGCCGCGCAGCCCCAGCGCCAGTTCGTGGCTGGAGGGAAAGTAGGACTCGAGATGCACAAGCTCCTTTTTCTCCATGCCGCGCTCCTTCATTTCCTTCTGCAGGAAATAGAGCAGGCTCGGCTCCGTGGCACGCGGCTGCCGCTCCGGCATGCGTTCGAACTGCGGCATGTCCAGTCCGAAGCCGGCGTAGAGATCGGGGTTCCAGTCCTTCTCCCTGAAGAAGGGGACCGCAAAATTAGGCGCGCCATGTCCAAACAGGAACTTCACGCCGGGCGCATATTGCTTCACGCCTTCCGCTGCCGCGTTGGCGACATTCAACATCTGGCGGATCCGCATGGACTCTTTCCCGTCGTAATCAGGCCAGGGCTGGCCTAAAGCCCAGGGCGAAATGCCATGCGTCAGGCGCAGCGAGATGGCATTCTCGGCAAAGCAGTTGACGTACTGGAAGTCCGGATGTGCGTCAACCAGCGCTTTGGCCTCCTGGCCCCTGGCCTCCTTGTAGGCCGCGTAGTCAGCCGGGTTCAAGGGGATGCTGGCGCCCCAATCCGGGACTTTCTTCGGGACCAACCGGAAGTGCGTGGGGCCCAGGCTCCATTTTGCGCGGAACTCGTTCAGGTTCTCCGTTGTATTCTTTCTGGAATCAATTGTCTCATCCAGCTTGAACTGGTTGATCGCTCCGAGCGCCCGGAGCAGGCGCGCATTTTCCGCAAGGTCGTGGTTCGTGATATGGGTTCCATTCCAGCTCCAGAGCCCCCAGGGACTGTTCAGCGGAGTGGCCTTGCGCGAGATAGCAGGCAAGGCGAGGAAGGTGCTGTCACGCGACTGACTCCAGTCGCCAGCCGAGATGGTCGTGCGCACCGTGTGCAGCCCGTACACTGCGGGCTTGATTGTGAACGCCGGCGTCTGTTCTTCGCCCGGCTTCAGGGTGAGCTGTTTTTTGACGGGCGTAATTTTGCCGTAGGGATCGCTGATGGCCAGCTGCACAACGACCGGGAGCTCGCGGGCCGACTGGTTCCTGACCATGACTTGCCAGCTGGGGTTTTCAGGCGCGGTATACACGCCACCCTTGACATCGCTGGTGGCGACTGCCATGACCGGCGCCTCCTCGAATGTCAGGCCGTAAAGTTGGACGGCGCTTGGCAGTCCTGCAGGCTGGTAGGAATAATTGCAGGGATCGGGCCATGCGATGTTCGGCTTGACCTCTTTAGTCAGCTCGATGCTCACGGTCGGGGCGCGGAAATTGGCCGCCAGCTCCGCAGTGTTGAGCTCGATCGGGATCAGCCAGAGATTGACAGTTTTGCCGTTTCTGGCTTTGACTTTAACCGGGCGGGCGTTCGTTCCGCCGGCTTCCGCCGTGAAGGACGGCACCGTGATGGCTGCGTCCGTTGACCAGTCGGTCATCGGCTTGTAGAAGCGCAGGGTCAGAACGGGGGCGCGCGTCGGGTTATCGTTCGCGCCGGCCAGAATCCAGGCCCGTGCATAGGCCCGCATTGGCACCGTCAGCCGGATGCGGGCAGGGTCGAAGTCCTGTGGCCCTTGCGTGTGGTTCCGCGGATCAATTTCCGCAGCATAACGCGTGGCCATGCGATGGCGAAAAACACTTGCGCCAATGTCCACATGGTCGTTGGATGAGGCCACGCTGGCAAGCTGGAACGGAATGTTGTGAGCCAGGAACGGATCACGCGGCTGATCCAGCGCGGATAAATCCACCGGGCCGGCGGCGTTCAGGCGGGAGTCCAGTGGTACAGGCACAAAAGGCCGCGCGGTTTTTTCCGCCTGCCGCACTTCCAGCTTAGCCACGCGCATATCGCCACGGAAGGTCAGCTCGACCGGACCTTCCGGCAAATCTGTGCGGGGCCCTTCCAGCACGAACGCGCCATTGCAATACATGCGTATCAGGTCTGTCCCGACTTCGATGCGCAGCGGGATCCAGGTCTGCTGCGGCACCGGCATGGCGGCCAGGCCGGCCTCCATTTCCAGGCGGAACTCTTCACGCGAAAAAGGCGAAACGTCGGCAATTTTCAGAAAGGGGCTAAGTCCGCCACGGACGGCTGCATTGGTCCCGCGCTTTCCGGACCACGAAAACTGGTCGGCGTCCGTTCCGGCTTCCAGGACGTACGCCGCCGGAGCATTGCTCACGCCGCGCATGCTTCCGCAGGCAAGCGCAACCTTGACGGCGGCGGGCGGTCGCCGTATTGCGGCGACATTTGCAGAGGGCTGCCTTTGGGGAGAGCGGACCCAGGCCTCGACGACATAGGCGCCGGATACCGGAAGCTTTGATTTGATGGAAAAGGCTGTCAGCTTCTGTTTTCCGTCCGGGTTCCGTATGATTTCAAATACCTTCCGGCCGAGTAATTCATCCTCCACCAGTGTCAGGCTGAAAGCATTGGTCGCTCCGGTGAAAGTCCATTGCTCGCGGGCTGCCAGCGGGTCCAGAGGTAGCGTCGCCAGCAGGCCGGACCTGGCCGCAGCATGGCTTGACGATGAATCAGACGAGGTTGCCGCGCTTCGCGGAAAACCCGGTTGTGCTGCCACCAAAACAGCAGTCATGCCGCAAACAATCAGTCGCGCCCTTTTTTTCATTTCAGAAATGCTCCTTAAACTGTCTGTAAAGACATTCTTCTCAGTCGAGTGCCGCGTAGCCATAGGGTCGTAAATGCATCAGGTCTCCGATTGAACATACGATCTTGTTTCTTCCCCGCATGTCGAGCAGCACCTTATGGTTCGGCTCGTCCATCGGTCCGTCACCACCCTCGGCGCCAAGGTCCGGGCCGCCCCATCCTGTTTTCAAGCACTCGGCAATTGCATCCCGGAAACGCGGGTTGCCTGTGCAGCGATAGGCCAGTGCCATAAAAAGCAGGGCGCCAGACTTTTTCGGAATCTGCCAGCTCGTCCAGCGGGTCATGTCGAATGTTTCAAAATACAGCTCCGCATGGCGCACGAGCGCTTTCGTCAGGGCTTCGTGCTGATAGGTTTCAGCCAATTCTACTAGCGTGTGTTGTCCGCCGAATGAGGTCAGAAAAAAGTACATGCCCATCAAGTTGCCGCTGCCTTCTACCGGTTCGCCTGCGCCAGTAGCCAGGTTGATGTGGACGGACTTGATCAACTGCCGGTCCTCGCCCACCGCCCTGGCATATACATCCATGGCGTTGATCAACACCGCGCGATCCTTATCTTCGCCAGTCATTTCGGCTTTAACCATCAGTCCGGCGAGCGCCGAAGACATGGATGGCGCCGAGCCGGAGGTGCGGTCGTAGAGCTGATAAACGGCCACCGTTTCGAGAATCACCTCGCGGGTCCACGGATCGCCGGTCATGTAATCGTGAAAGCGTTTGACGAGCGGCATGGAGACGCGCCACTCCTTGTCCTTGCAGCCCCAGTGGTTCACATTGTGCCGTGAGCCGACCCCCTTGAAATTGCCGCGGTGATACATGTCCACGTCGCGGTTATGTCGCGACATCGCGATCGCGCCCTCCATCCAGTCTGCCCGGCCGTACCGGAAGGCCATCAGCCAGAATCCCAGATCGGGCAGGCTTTCGGAATTGATCCAGGCGTGCCCGCCATCGTCGAAGGCCCACTGGCCGCGATCTCCGTAATAGGACTGCATCACGTCGCCGAAGTTCATCAGCCCGTACCAGCCACGCGCCGCACGCTCGTCGAGCATGAAATCCGTCAGCTTTTGCAAATGTGTTTCGACCGTTTCGCAGCCCGGGGGCGGACGGACCGTCAGCGTGCCGGCCACGCCGCTTGCCGCAAACTCCTCGGGATCGGGAATCAAGCGGGCCGGACAGCTCCAGAATAACCCCGCCCGCGCCGCCTCCAGCCGGTCATAGCCTGCTGGATGGAATCGAACCATGAGCTCGTTCGACTTGGCGATACCTGTGGCTCCGTGGGTCTGCGCCGGGAAGGCGCCTTCGCCCGCCTCATAGTTGGTTGAGCCCAGCAAGACAGTTGAATAGCGCCGTAAATCCAGCGGTTCTGTTTCCGCCGGAATCAGTCCGAAGGTCAGCGTGCCCGCATTTGCATCCACTGCCAGTGTGCGGGGATATTCCTGCCACAAGTAGCGCATGGCGCCGGTCACGCCGCCGGCCGACCCCCCTAAATGGCACCAGCCCTGCGCTTTCTGCCCTTCCCGGATTTTCACCCAGGACGATTCCGGTCCGGTCCGTTTATCGAGCCGGTAAAATGTCGAGCCTGCCTGCACCAGGCGTGCTTCGGGCCAGCGATGGCTGTCTGGCAGCCACTGGCATGCATCCCAGTAGCCGGGGCCGCGGTCCTGCCCGAACCCGAACTGGGCATCTTCGCATCCGGAGACAGTATGTACTGAGAGGTTCAATGACGCGATCAGATCGCGATCGGGATCGCCCAGATAAATCAAGACCGGCTGAATGCCGATGCGGGGTTCATCCTTAACCACTTCGATAAAGGTCACCAGTTCCGCGATCAGGCGGCCTTCTTCAATGAAACGGCCGGCCAGGCGGATGACCACCCGCTCCCGGCTTGCCGTCACCACGCGCGCGTTGCCAGGCTCAAAGGTCCACGTCATCTCCCTCCGGAATTCGCCGTGCGGCCCCTGCAGCTTCATGCGGGCCGACAATCCAGGCCCGCTGGTAAGTAGTCGTCCGGCTGCGTCGCGGACTTCCAGAACGCGGTGCGGGTCAGGGCTGACGCGGACCGACACGGCCCCCCCGGTGATTTCCTCGATCCCCGGAAGATGGCGGACGGCCAGCGCTTTTTCAGCTGCAGATGGCTCTGTTTCCAATGTGAACGGGTTGGCGCTGCCGCCCTTCAAGTCAACCGCTCCGCACAGGCGCAGCCACTTGATGGAATTATCCGGCCACCAGGCCGCCGGTGTGCCTTCAACAACAAAGGCCTGTCCGTTCAGATTCAAACGGAAACTTCCCGGTTTTGTCAGTTGTCCCTTTTTGAGCGGCAAGCCGCCCAGAATCACATGTCCGGACCGGTCCACGCCGGTTGTTTCGGGAATCGTGCCGCGGGTCAAAACGTCACCGTTCATGAGTAACTCCTCCGGTTATTCAGACTGCCAGGCTGTCAAAGAAAAAAAGTGAGCAGAAACGAATACATTACATAAGCAGGCATCTGTTTTCCCTGCCGGCAAAGCATGCCGCAAACAACTATTCACGCGACCTATTGCAAGCCTGCTTGCCCGTCACCCCGTCTTATGTGCCGGCAGAACGGCGATCCGTGTCTGCATCCGCTCGCTCAGGTAAATCGCATGCAGCAGGTCGGTCGTCAAGGCGCCGTCTTCCATGGAACAGATCAGTTCCGCCTTGCCCTCAATGGCGTCCAGAAAGTTACGTGTGCGGATGATTGCGCCATGCGAGCTGTTGGGCAGTTCTGACGTGCGCGGGGCCTCCTGAATATCGCCGTCGGTCCGGTAATAGGCGTGCCGGTCAAAGGGCGCATGCAGGTCCCGCATCAGCCAGGCGCTGCCGCGCGTGCCATGCACCTGCGCAAACTGGTGCTGGTTGCCGCCTATCTTTGGAATGCAGGTCTGGCCGGCCAGCACATGCACCACTGCGCCCGAGCTCATCCAGAGTATGCCCATCTGGACGGCCATTCCTCCCACCACCGTTCTTACGTTCGTGCAAAAAACCTCCTGGACTTCGCCCAGCAGGAATCTGGCCATGTCCCAGGGATGCGTCGCGTGGGTGAGCTGCGATGACTCGATGTAATTACCGCCGTTGTCCGCGAAGGGATTTTTAACCTTTTCACCACGGCGTAAGGTGGTGTCGCCGCCCGCGATATCCGATTGATGCGATAGATAGGTGAGCGTTTTTTGTTTTTTTTCCTGTTCCGCTTGCTCGGTTTCGGTGATTTTTTCATCCGGCATGGCATGCGGATGGCTATAGGAAATTTCGCCGGAAATAATCTTTCCCAGCGTGCCGGCTTTGATCACGGCCCGCAGGTCCATGAACTCGCGGTAGTAGCGCAAAGTGAAAGCCACCGCTACCTTTTGCGCCGGGAACTGATAGGCCAGAAACTTGAACTTGCGCGCCTCCTCCAGGCTGTATCCCACCGGCTTTTCCATAAAGACATGTTTGCCGGCGCTCAGGCAGGCAAGCGTGAGCTCGTAATGGAGATCGCCCTGGGTGAGCACCGAGACAATATCCAGCTCTTCCTTAGCTAGCATCTCCCGGTAGTCCAGGTAGTCGGTTGCCCCGCCGCACAAGTCGGCCCACTTTTCCCGATTATTGGCAATCTGCTGCGGATTGATATCGCAGAGAGCCACGACTTCCACATCTTCGCGCCAGGCTTTCCATCCTTCGAGATGAAAATTCGACACATTGCCACAGCCTAAAATTCCAACCCGGTATTTTTTCTTTTGCATATACCCCTCGTTTGGACCAATTCTTGTATTACAGAGTAACACAGCCTGAATTGCACGTCAAGAAATCATCAGGCCGGTTCGGCAACGTAACGGCGCAGATTTTCCAATCCCACGGCGATGCCTTTGAGGGGATCTTCCATGCCTTCGAATTCAATGGAAAGCACGCCGTTATAACCGGCTCGTTTCATAATGCCCAGACATTGCGCAATCGGTACGTTGCCGTGGCCGATGATCGAGCCTCGCAGGTAGTTGCCTGCGCGGGAACGGAACCAGCCTGTACCGGGATTCGGTCCGCTGCCGGGCTTGAAATGGAAGTCCTTGGCGTGAACGTGACAGGCGTAGGGCATCACGCGGCCCAGCGCCTTGGCAGGTTCGTCATCGGCGCACAAAAAGTTGCCCATGTCCACCAGCAGTCCGAAATTCGGATGATTGACCCCGTTGGCCAGCTTTTCCACACGGTCACTGTCCTGACAGAAGTAGCCGTGGTTTTCCACCATGGTCTTGATGCCCAGCTCCGCCGCGAATTCAGTGATCGCCCGGCAGCCTTTGATCAACACGGGCAGGGCGTCATCAAAACCGCACGGCCCCTTGTGTGTCGCCGCGAAGCCGCGTGTGGCATCATGGCGCATGCCCGGCGCGCCGAGAATCCTTGCCACCCGCACCTCGTCCTTCAGCCGCTCCACCTCGGCTTTCCAATCGCCGTTGCTGCCGTTTAGGAAGTCGGCGCCGATCGTGTAATTGGCAATTGGCAGCCCGACTTTATCGCATGCCTCCCTGACACGTGGAGCAAACGACAGCGGCGTTTCCCCTTTTGGCAGAGTCAGTGTCGAAAACTCAATTACATCAAAACCCATTTCCTTAGCCTTTGGAATAATTTCCAACTGGTTCATTACGCCATTGCCAACCAACTGACTGAAGCTGTACGAACTGACGCCAAGTTGCATTTTTGTAACCACTCCTTTTTGTTATTCCGACGGACTAATTGCAGATTTCGAGCTTGTGTTTGCACGCTGTCAGTCTTTTTTGCCCTTTTCGATCAGACAGACAGGATCAACCAGACCGCCCAGATACAATTCTGCCGGAACGGGGTGATTCACCATGACGGTAAGCTGGTTGTTCTCGCCCGGCTTCAAGTACCCGGTCACATCAATGACCGTGCCGTAGAAGCCGTCCTGAGCCTTGGCATTCACCTGGTTGCCGTTGATATAGAGGGTCGCGTAACGATCGGCCTTACAGAAAGCCAGCAGCAGGTCTTTAGCGCTTTTCGGGGCTTTGAAGTTCACCCGGTACCACAGCGCCCCGAAATAATCCGGCAGGCCCTGGGCATTGCGCGTATCGGTAAAGGTCTTGATGGTCTTCCAGCCTGCGTCATCATACGCAACATCCCAGGGATTTCCTTTGCCCGGCAGTGCGGCTACCTCGTTGGAGGTTGCCGTCTTCCACAGATCCGGCAGCACCGCCACCACCCGTCCGGACGGCGCATTCGTGGGATGCAAGGCCTTGTAGAGAACAAGCGTGTTATTTCCCACAAACCGCCGGAGATATTTCTCCTCATAATCGTTCCCGTGGCCTTTTACCCGGGTCTGCCAAAGGAACTGATACCATTCATCGTAGGCTTTTTTGGCTGTCTCGATGTCGCCACCGTTGATCGCGTCGTACCACTGGCGCCAGTAGAAGGCGCGGGTCAGCCCGCGGCGCGCCACGTCAACACGGTAGCGCTGGTTTTCCGTGCCGCCGGTTTTGACTGCCTGCTCTGCTTTGGACATAAAGCCGTCAAGCTGCTTGAAACGCTCCGGCGTATAGACATGCTGCAGCGCGTGGCGCGATCCGGTCTCGGTTTTGAGGCCTATGATGGCCGCATCCACTTCCATCCAATAACTTTCCATCGGCTCAGCGGCTGGCCCGTAAGCCTTATCCCAGTAGTCGGCCATGATCGTCCATGGGTCCAGGCGCGGATCGTAGGCCAGTCGGATTGCCAGATAGATGTGGGGGCCGTTAATCTCCCAGGCATTGATCGTTTCAAGACTGAATCCAAGGGCGCCTTTCTTATACAAATAGGGCATATCGTAAGCCCAGGCCGAGAGTCTCGAAAACGGGGTCAGCGACTCCGCCAGATTAGGATTATACCCGCGCCAGCCGATCTTGACTCCGGTCCTGGCCCATCCGTCCACAATCTCTTTCAGCAGCTGTGTTGAAGGAGAATTCGGATGGCCCAGCGGATGATAGCGGCTGTAGCGAATCGGGGCGATCCAGATAGACAGGTTCGGCGCAAGTTTCTGCAACTCGGGCCGCGTCGGCGGCAGGGTGTAGTCGGAATAAGCGTAAAATCCGTGGATTGGCTTCGGGTCAAGTTTGTACAAGATGTCAGCCGCTTCGTTGATGGGGCTGAGGAACCGGTCAGTCATCGAAACGCGACCGGCCGACTTATCAATAGCGTTGGTGTTGTCGTAGGCCCGCGACTCGGGACTGAAGTCCTCCCGATGGTCGTCCGGCAGCGAGAATGACATCGCCCGGTGGCCGTTGCTGCTGGCATTCAGCGCCCATTCCATGAACCGTTTGCGCACTTCAGGGTTGCCAATGTTGTACCAGGGTCCATTAATACGCTTGCCAGTTTCGTCCAGCCGGAACCACTCGGGGTGCTTTTCGAATTCTCCCTTTGGCAGAAATTCCCAGCTGTGTGCCATGGGCACCGCGTTTCCGCCATCTCCGGACCAGGCCAGCCATGACTGATTACGGAACGCACCCTCGGCGCCCCATGTCCGGCGGTAGAGCGAAGCGGGCGTTTCGGTGAATTCTCCCTTGCGAACCTTGAGCGTCTTAGCTTCCGGATAATGGCGGGCCCAGGCGGTATCTGCAAACCACCGGCATCCGAACTCTTCTTCCATGAAGCGGGCAACGGCGCGCAGCGTGGCCTGCTGGCATTGCCCGGCGATGTAAATGTTTTTGCCGTCGCATTTGACCCGCAGCCCTTCTCCGGAACGGCTTTCGATGTCCGAGAGCGTGAGCCCGGCATCCTGTGCCGCCTTGCCAACGTAAATATTGACACCTTTCGCCGGCGGCAGGTTGGTTACGGGTAGCTCTGCGCCGCTCATCAGCTTGATCCATTCCTGAGCCAGCTTGGCGGCGGACAAGTCCGCAGATAACGCAACGATCGTCGCCGCAGGCGCTCCGTTTTCAGCGATGATCAGGAGCGGGCCGGATTCTTTCTGCTTATCACGGGCCTTGTCGGAGGCGCGCACCACGGCCAGCAATTCCGCACGACGTTCAGGCGAAGCGGTAAACGGGATGGTATCGTTTTGCGCAAATCCGGCTTGCGTCGCGACCAGTCCGGCAAGCATGCCACACGCCACCGTCCAGACTTTGTTTTTCATCCCGTTCATTACTCCTGAAAATAATTCAAGCTGTAAACGCGTATGATACAGAGTGCGGCTGAGCGCTGCAACTG
>JBAXJV010000035.1:0-13842 GCA_037137675.1 bacterium
ATCCCGGAAAGGCTGACTTTGACATCCATTATCGCCATGGCATTCCCCGTTACTTCGGATCTACGGTCGGCCAGCGCCGCCGGCCGGTCAGCTTTTCTTCGAGCTTGAGCATGCCTTCAATCAGGGCTTCGGGCCGCGGCGGGCAGCCCGGCACGTAAACATCAACCGGAATGAGTTTATCCACTCCCGGCACAACCGAATATTGCCCCGGGAACATGAAAGGCCCTCCGGAGATTGCGCAGTTCCCCATGGCGAGCACCCATTTCGGTTCCGGCATTTGATCATACAGCGTCACAACGGCCGTGCTCATCTTTCTGGTGACAGTGCCCGAGACGATCATCAAGTCGCTCTGCCTGGGTGATGGACGGAACACTTCGCAACCGAAGCGCGCCATATCGAAACGCGATGCGCCGGTGGCCATCATTTCGATCGCGCAACAGGCCAGCCCGAAAGTCATCGGCCACAGGGAATTGGCACGACAAAGGTTTAAAACTTTATCCAGCGCAGCAAACTGGATCAGCCCCGGGGGGACATCAACTTGCTTTTCCAAGTGAAGACTCCCTTCTTCCATGCATATACGACAACCAGCGTCAGGATGCCGACAAACAACGCAACTTCGCCAAGTTCAAGCCAGCCGGAGGTTTCATTGTAGACAACGGCCACCGGAAACAGAAAAAGCACGTCCACCGAGAATGCCACGAAGATCAAGGCGTAAAGATAATACACCACCCCATAGCGTATCCAGGCATGCCCGATAGGCTCCATGCCGCATTCGATACTCCGCAGGGTCTTGTGGTAGATCATACGGGAACGTTTTGGCGCCAGCAGCACGGCCAGAACCAGCGGCGCAATCGACAAACCGAGAGCCCCGGCAATAAACGCCAGCACATATATCAGATCGCACAACGACGCGTTGTCCATATCAGCCCCTGCTCCGCACAAGCACCCGTCCCGGCGTTGGTTTGCAACAACAGCTTAGCGGGGATTGCATTTCATACTTCTTTCCATAAATCCAAAAATCTGATCATATCACGGCCATCGGGCTCTTGCAAGAAAATTGCCGCGTCCTGAAAATACAAGGTTAACCAAACCATGCCGCTCGAAAATCAAAAAATTGTCATCGCTACACGCAACCGCCACAAGGTCGCCGAGATTCGCGCCGTTCTGGCGATTCCCGGCCTGGACCTGATCGCCGCCGGCGACTGGCCGGAGCTCCCGGAGGTTGAGGAAACCGGCGCCACCTTCGCCGACAACGCAATTCTCAAGGCCGTCTCTGCAGCCCGCGCCAGCGGGCTCATAGCGCTGGCGGACGATTCGGGCCTGGAAGTCGTCGCGCTCAGGAATGCCCCCGGGGTGCGTTCCGCCCGTTTCGCCGGCGAATCCGCAGACGACACAGCTAACAACCGCAAGCTGCTGGAATTGATGAACGGCATCGCCGACCGCCGCGCCCGCTTTCGCTGCGTGATCGCCCTCGCCAACCCGTCTGGCGCAGTGCAGACGGTAGACGGAGTCTGCCCCGGGATACTGCTTGCCGCTCCGCGTGGCGCAAACGGGTTCGGCTACGATCCGCTTTTCATCCCCGACGGCGAGACGCTGACCTTCGCCGAGCTGCCGGCCGGAGTTAAAAACCTCATCTCCCATCGCGCTCGCGCCCTCGCCGCCGCCCGGACCGCCTGGTTCAAGCCAGGAGGATTCGGAATGCCGCTTGACACTTGTCAGGCGTAAACCCATCCTCTTGCCCAATGCTTTTGTCAACTTCAACAAACCAACAGGAATGCGTATGACCACTAAACTGAAAAACGGCGAGAAAATTTTGTTCATCGGCGACAGCATTACAGATTGCGGCCGGCGTGCGAATGGCGGGACTTTGGGCGACGGATATGTCCGCTGGTTCGAAGTCCTGTTGACATTGCGCGAGGCGGAAAAGCAAGTAACCATCATCAATAAAGGCATCAGCGGCGACCGGGTCACAGGCCTTCAACAGCGCTGGACGGATGATGTACTGCGGCACGCGCCAGACTGGCTGTCCATCAAGATCGGGATCAACGACCTGCACAGCTATCTGGGAAATCCCGGCGACCCCGGCGCGGTGACGCCAAAAGTCTACGAGCTGGCTTTTAACGACATTCTGGCGCGCACACGCAAGTTGCTGCCGAAGTGCCGCATTCTGCTGATTGACCCGTTTTACATCAGCATCGAAAACACACCCGATCTCTGGCGCAGAAAAGTTCTCGACTTGCTGCCCAGCTACATCAAGATAGCCCACAAGCTGAGCCTCCGCTACAACACGCGACTGATTGAAACCCACTCCGTTTACCAACGCTTGCTCAAACATCGTGACGCCGACACCTTCTGCGGCGAGCCGGTGCATCCCAATCAAGTGGGTCATCTCGTGATTGCCGAAGCCGTCTATGCGGCGCTGAGCAAATAGGCCGTCAATTAATTGCGGACCGCTCCTGAACGTATGAGTTTAAAAGCCATCGTGCAGCGCGCCGCTGGCACCGGGCGCTGGTTCCCAGCGCAGCCCGGCGCCTTGCGTCAGGCCGTCGAAGGCTACCTCGATGCCGCACAAGTGCCAGCCATCACCGGGCGACTGCTGGGCGGCATTGCTCCGCATGCAGGTTATCAATACTCCGGACCAGTCGCCGGCTACACCTTCCGCGCCCTGCGCGACAACGCCACCACCCACGGCGCACCGCAGATTGCCGTAATCCTCGGTTTCAGCCACCGCCACGCCTTCGAAGGCGTGGCCCTGCTTGATGGCGACGCCTTCGCTACGCCGCTCGGACAGACGCCGCTGGACCGCGAAGCGCGCGCGGCGCTCTGCGCAGCCGGAAACCGGGTTGTCGTGGACTCTCGTCCCCATGGCGGCGAGCACTCTGCAGAAAACCAGATTCCCTTTGTACAAACGGCCCTGCCCGACGCCCGGTTGGTTGTGGCGCTGCTCGGCGATCACGAGCCTGTGACCATCCGTCAGTTATCCGACGGCCTCGCCGCCCTTGCCCGCCGCCAACGGATCGTCGTGATCGCCAGCACCGACCTCCTGCACGATTCCGACTACGAAACCGTGCGTTCGAGCGACGCTATCACCCTCGCTCAGATCGCCTCGCTTGACGCAACTGGATTAGCCCGCGCCTGGTCGCCGGATCATCAAATCTGCTGCGGAATCGCGCCCGTCCTCGCCCTGATCCGCTTCGTATCCCAAATGGGCTGCCGCACCGGCCTGCGCCTTTACGCCCGCAACAGCGGCGACGATTTTCCAGCAAGCCGCGGCGAGTGGGTAGTTGGTTACGGCGCGGTGGTTTTTCCGGACAAGTAAATACGCAAAGGAGGAGCGTCATGGAGAAATCCGGAGCATGCGGGCGCGCTTGCAGGATGGGCTTTTTGTTCTGAATCCTGTATTCTTCTCCGACCACTGACATGCACAACGACTCACATCAACCACCTTCACCTGCTCCGCAAGCGGCCATGCTGCCCGCTGCGACGCAGTCCGGGCACCTGCTCGTCCCCTGCTCGCCAGGTGCCGCGCCGATGCTGGAAAACGAACTGCGCGCCCTCGGCCGCCCGGTCATACGGACCCGCGACACCAGCGTGGAAACCGAGGGTGGCTGGCCGGAGATTTTTTCCCTCAACCTCCAGCTGCGCACGGCGCAGCGCGTACTTCTGGAAGTCGGCCACGGCCGCGTGCGCACGGCGGACAACCTCTACAGCCATGTACGCCGCATGCCATGGGAGCGCTGGATTCCCGTAGACGGATACCTTACGGTCAGCTCATTTGTGCATAACCCTTCACTGCGTGACCCGCGCTTCGCCACGCTGCGTTGCAAGGACGCAATTGTGGACCGCCTGCGCGAGATCAACGGCCGCCGCCCCGATTCCGGCAACGATCGCAGCGGCGCGGTGGTCTTTCTTTATTGGAACGAAGAAACCGCCATCATCTACCTTGACACCTCTGGCGAAACCCTCGCGCGCCGCGGCTATCGCAAAATACCGCTCGAAGCGCCGATGCAGGAATCGCTGGCCGCCGCAGTCGTCATGTCAACCGGATGGACGGGCCAGACCAACTTCATCAACCCCATGTGCGGCAGCGGCACACTCGCCATCGAAGCCGCGCTGCTGGCCCTTGGTCGCGCGCCCGGCATCACCCGCCCGGGCTTTGCTTTCGAACACCTGCTGGGCTTTGATCCGCAGGGCTGGCGTGAAGCGCGCAGGGCTGCGGCTCAGGCGCCACCGCGCACCTTCAGTGGCCGCATCATCGCCACCGACATTAACCCCGCGGCAATCGAAGCTGCGCGCGAAAATGCCCGCGCTGCCGGCGTGGCCGATCAGATCGAATTCAGCGTCTGCGATTTTGCGGATTCGCCGGTACCCGAGGGCGGCGGCGTGGTGCTGCTCAATCCCGAGTACGGCGCGCGCATGGGCGATGCCGCCACGCTGGAACCACTCTACCGCAGCATTGGCGATTTCTTCAAGCAGCGCTGCCGTGGATACCTCGGCGGAGTTTTTACAGGCAATTTGGAGCTTGGCCAGCGTGTCGGACTGCGCCCGCGCCGCCGCACAGCCTTCTCCAGCGGCGGGCTCGACTGCCGCCTTTTCCTCTTCGAGTTATACGAAGGCACCAAACGCACCCGTGTTCCTGCGATGCCTGTGCCGGTTACGGAACCCGCAGCGACGGAACAAAGCCCGCGCTAGACTTTGCGCCGTAATTCTGGCAGGTTCTCAATTGTGAATGCAAAATACAAAAAACTGGACCGGACCTGCCTTGACCAATTGCGGGAAATCGTAGGCCGGGACAACGTTTTCACCTCCGCTGAAGACAGGGAAAAATATTCGCACGACGAAGTAACTGAAGTGCATATCGAGCCCGAAGCGGTCGTGAAAGTATGCAAGGCAGAAGAGGTTTGCCGCATTCTGAAACTTGCGCAGCAATCCGGATTTCCAGTCACGCCGCGCGGGGCCGGGCAGGGGCTTAGCGGAGGCTGCGTGCCCGCTATGGGCGGAATAATCCTTTCGCTGGAAAAAATGAACCGGATCATCGAGATAGACCAGGAGAATCTGATGGTCACGGTTGAGCCCGGCGTGATCACCGGCGATATACACAGAGCCGTGGAAGCGCTGGGGTTGTTCTATCCTCCGGATCCGGCCAGCCTCGACTCATGCTCGATCGGCGGAAACATTGCGGAGAATTCCGGCGGCCCGCGAGCCGTCAAGTACGGCATCACACGCCACTACGTCTGCGGCCTCGAGGCCGTGCTGCCGTCCGGAGAACTCGTCAGCATGGGCGGCAAGCTCGTCAAAGATGTGACCGGATACGACCTGTTGCACATGATCGTAGGTTCCGAAGGCACGCTGGCCGTTGTAACAAAAATCGTGCTGCGGCTGATTCCTCTGCCGAAGTACCGCGTTGACATGCTTGTTCCTTTTAACAATTTCATGTCGGCAACCAAGGCTGTGGCGGATATCATCAAAAACCGGATCGTTCCAACGGCGCTGGAGTTCATGGGTAAGGACAGCATTCTGGCAGTCGAAAAGCTTTCCGAAAAGGACGTGCCTTTCCATGAAGCAGAAGCGCATCTTCTGATCACGCTGGACGGCAATAACAAGAAAGCCATGGACGAGGAATACGAGCGGGTTGGCGAACTATGCATGGAAAACGGCGCCCTTGACGTGCTGGTCGCGGACAGCCCCCAACTGCGCGACAAGCTGTGGGCGGCCCGGAGGCTGATTATCGAGGCGCTCAAGCACCTGAGTCCGGAACATATCATGGACACTCAGGACTTGTGCGTGCCACGCGCCAGCATTCCGGAATTGCTGAAGCAAATCAGGACGATTGCGGATCGTCACGACATGCAGATCATCTGCTTCGGACATGCGGGCGATGGAAACGTGCATGTGAATGTGATTAAAAACATGCCGGATGAAAAGTGGCTGGCCCGGAAAGACGAAGTCGCCGTGGAAATGTACAAAGCCGCGCTGGCGCTCAACGGGGCTATCACGGGCGAGCACGGGATCGGGCTTACCCGGAAGAAATACCTGTCGCTAGCCGTTGGCGCGGTGCAGGTTGACCTGATGCGCAGAGTGAAGGAAGCCTTCGATCCGGCATATATTCTGAACCCCGGCAAAATTTTTGAATGAGATGTTTTAGTTTACGTTAAAGTTAAGGAGTCCAATAATGACCATTGATCATCGTGAATTCAGGGATCTTGATCCAGGCAACCGGGTATTGATGGGACCGGGGCCCAGCGACATTCCAGCGCGTGTGCTACAAGCATTATCCGCGCCTTGCATCGGGCATCTCGACCCGTACTTTCTTTCCATAATGGACGAGACCCAGCGCCTGCTGCGCTGGTTGTTCCAGACCCGGAATGCGCTCACCATACCCATGTCGGGCACTGGCAGCGCCGGCATGGAAGCCGTCTTTGTGAATCTTGTTGAGCCGGGCGATGAAGTTGTGGTCTGCGTAAACGGCGTATTCGGCATGCGCATGGCAGACGTCACCGAAAGACTGGGCGGCAAGCTGCTTCGCGTTGACCAGCCATGGGGCCGGGCCGTGGACCCCGAAGCTGTGCGCAAGGCCGTTCAGGGGCGCAAGCCGAAAATCGTGGCGGTGGTGCATGCCGAGACTTCGACAGGCGCATGCACGCCGCTTGAGCCGATCGCCGCAATTGCGCGGGAGGCTGGCGCGCTTTTTCTTGTGGATACGGTCACGTCGCTGGGCGGCATTGAAGTTGACGTGGACAAGCTTGGCATTGACGCTGTTTACAGCGGCACGCAGAAATGTCTGTCATGCCCTCCGGGACTTGCACCGATCTCTTTCAGCGACAAGGCAATTCAGGCGCTGGGCGCACGGAAGACCAAGGTTCCCAACTGGTATCTGGATTTGAGCATGCTCAGCAACTATTGGGGGGCCGAGCGCAAGTATCACCACACCGCGCCCATCAACATGATCTACGCAATCCGGGAAGCGTTGCGTTTGATTGCCGAAGAGGGCATGCAAGCCCGGTTCGCACGGCACCTCGTCAACCACAAGGCGCTTGTCGCCGGCCTGGAGACAATGGGGCTGAAAATGCTCGTCCCGGAATCGGAGCGATTGCCCATGCTGAACTCCGTGCGCATCCCTGAGGGAGCTGACGATAAGCAGCTGCGGGGCGCCTTGCTCAAGGATTTCGGAGTCGAGATCGGCGGCGGCCTTGGTGAATTCACCGGTAAAATTTGGCGCATTGGATTGATGGGACACACCGCACGGCAGAAAAATGTATTCCTTCTGCTCGCAGCACTGGAGTCCATCTTGAAGACACAAGGCGTGAAGGTCGGATCAGGCGCCATCGAAGCCGCATCCAAAGTATACAGCCAGAAGCCGTGAAAGCCGGCCCTGCCACGACATCAGGCAGACTATCTCACACCTCCAGCGCGGCGTCTTTTTTCAGCGTCCGGCACAAGGCCGAGCGTGATAACCAGCATGATGATCATGAATGCAAACCCCAGCAGAATCGTGTCGTAGCGGCTCATGATTAAGCTGCCCATCCGCCACTCCGGCATCAGCATGCCGCTCTTCAGCACCCAGGCGCAGGCGAAACCGCAAAGCCCGGGGCCCACCATCTGAAACATGCGGCCAACGGCCTGATTCACCGCGCGGTTGTTCTGGCCGGGAATAATCGCGATCAGCGACGTAGTCAGGGCCACGGATGAACAGGCGGCGATAAAACCGAACGTCAGGCTCACCACGCCGAGCACGCCAGCGACCGGCACCGGCCATAGCGCGCGGGTGATGAACAGCAAAATAACTGCCCCGTAACCGAGATGGCAGAAAATGAAAATCGGCTTAGAGCCGAGCCTGTCAATGACCCTTCCGATAAGAGAAAAACCCAGCGCCGAACCGACCATCGTGAGCCCGCCTAACCAGACCACCTGATTGTCGCCCAGCGCCAGAACGTCCTTTTGAACCAGGGCGAACATCGTCGGACAGCTGGACACAAAAAAAGTGAGTAAAAAAACGTAGGCGCAATAAGGCAAATAGCCGGGCACACGCATAGCTTCCCGCAGCAGCTCGAACAGCGGCCGGGGCTTAACGGACGGACGTTCCATTTCAGGGATACGGATGTAAAAATAGATGCGGATTATCTGGCCGGCGCAAATCGCCAGAAGCACGCATTGATAAACGTACAGCGGAGCATCTTTACCGAGAACCATACCGCCCACAATAGCGAAACCGATGCCGCTCACCTGCCAGACCATACGTAGTTTAGCGAAAAAGCGGCCGTGCATTGACATCGGTATAACAGGCGTCAGAAGCGCGTACCAACTGGCGGCCATGGTGGTAGAACCCAACGAATAAATCGCAATGCCGAGCACGGCAAGTGGTTCCACCAGAGTCGGGTGCACCAGCCCAGCGAGCGTCATGGTGCTGAATCCAACCGTCGCAAGCACCAGGCCGGTCACGCCGAAGATTTTTTTCCCAAGCCGGTCGGACCAGTAGGCGATGGGGATCGTCAGCAGTTCTGTTGAGAACGGAATGGCGAGGTAAAGAACGATCCTGGAGCTGTCAATATTGAGTATACGGAGATAAACCAGCACCTGCCCATAGGCAAAGGCCAGCTGGGCCAGCGAGCCGAACGACTGGGCCAGAATGGCCGAACGCATGCCGCGCACCTGAGCCGGCGAAGGCGTGCCGGTGCCCATCGGATTAATATTCGCGTTTGTCATGGAGCCTCTGGCTTACTTATTTTCGCAGCATCGGACAGACATTCCAGGATCGCCCGCGCGACAGCTTCGCTGATACCGGGCACGGCGGCAATTTCCGCCTGCGTCGCCCGCGCCAGCCGCTGCAGTGAACCGAAGCGTGTCAGCAGCGCTTGCTTGCGGTGTGATCCCACGCCTGCTATTTCATCCAGGCGCGACTCTTGAATGCGCCGCGCGCGCAGCCGCCGGTGGTATTGCAGGGCGAAGCGGTGGGCTTCGTCGCGCAGCCGTTGCAGCACTTGCAAGGCCGGATCGTTCGGCGCAAGGCGCAGCGGCGCAGTGCGGCCGGGCAGATAAATTTCTTCGAAACGCTTGGCCAGACCGGCCAGCGCCACACCCGTTACGCCCAGCGTCGCAAGCTCCCTCAGCGCCGCCTGAAGCTGCGCCGGCCCGCCATCCACCAGCAGCATGTCGGGGGGAGCTTCGACGCCTGCCACGGCATGCGCGAAGCGGCGCCGGATGACTTCGGCCATCATCGCGGGGTCGTCGCTGCCCGTCACCGTCCGGATCCGGAAATGCCGGTAACGCGCGCGGCGCGGCAGGCCGTCCACAGCGCACACCTGACTCGCCACCGCGAGGGTGCCGGAAATGTTTGAAATGTCGTAGCATTCTATCGTCCGAGGCGGACGGGCCAGACCCAGATGGCGCTGCAAATCGCCCAGCGCGGCGGCGGCCTGTTCGACACGCAGCGCCTGCGGGGCTGCGACGCGAAGCCGGCGGCCGACGATTTCGCGCAGCGCGAAAAGCGTATCGCGCAAGGCTGCCGCACGTTCAAAGTCCCGGGTTGCGGCGGCGGCCCGCATGCTTTCGCCAAGTTCGCGCAGCACCTCAGGACGGCCGCCCTCAAGAAAGGCGCAGGCTTCCTCCACGCGTGCACGATATGCCTCCGGCGCGAGCATGCCGGTGCAGGGCGCTGAGCAATCGCGCACGATATCGTCCATGCAGTGGCGGTGATCAGCCGGCCCCGGGGTGCGCGGGCGGCAGCGCTTCAACCCATAGCGCCGGCAGGTAAATTCGAGCGCTGCGCGGGCGGCTGCAGAGTTGGGATAAGGCCCGAAATAAGCGGCGCCATCGTCACGTCGCAAGCGCACAGCCTGTGCCATGGGAAACGGCGCGCGCAGGTCCACACGCAGCAACAGGAAGCGCTTGTCATCCTTGAAGTCTATGTTGTATCGCGGGCGGTAGTCCTTGATCAGCTGCCCCTCGGTCAGCAACGCCTCGGCCTCGGAGCGGGTCACAATCCATTCCAGATCCGCGACACTGCGCACCAGGCCACGCAGCTTTGGATCGCCGCGCTGCAGCGTGGCCGGGCGGAAATATGAACGCACACGGCTGCGCAGGGAGAGAGCTTTGCCAACGTAGACAATACGGCCGCGCACGTCGCGCATCAGATAGCACCCCGGCCGGTCCGGCAGGCCGGCCAGTTTAATCCGCACCCCTTCTGAGACCGTGATTGTTTCACGCATCATCGTGCACCATTACCAACCCGTCGCGTGCCACACCCAGACCCACCCCGGCACAGTCAGAAAACTCGCCAGAGTTGTATGCAGAATTCCCAGCGCGCCAAGCTCGCGGTCGCCGCCGAAGCGCTCGACGAACATGGCGCAGGAAACGCCCGTCGGCATGGCGGCGATCAGGTAAGCCGTCAACCGCGCCCACTCTGGCAGCGTCACGCCACTCACGGCCATACCTAAATGCACAAAGCCCATAGCCAGCAGCGGCGCCACGACCAGCCGCCCTGCCAGCACGCCCAGCACGCCGAGCGAAGGCCGGACGCGGTTCGCACTCAATCCTGCCAACTGCGCACCGGTGATCAACAGCGCAAGCGGAATGGTAACCGAACCGACCATTCGGGCTGCGTCAATAAAAGTGGCAATCAGCTTGAGCCCGAAGCTTGCGTCCGTCGGTGGCGCGCCCAACACCAGCAGGCGGCCCGCCGGCCATACACATGCTGCAGCAATGCCTAAAATGGCAGAGAGCAGCCCTGAATTCAAGGCCAGACCGCGAAGCGCCGCCCGTGTCATCCGCGTGCCGCTCAGTATGCCCACGCCAAACGTCCACATGCCCAACTGCGCCCCGATGTTGCACAACAGGACAAAGCGTGTACCGTCGCCGCCGTACATAGCTTCGGCGATTGGCAAGGGTAGAAAAATCCAGTTCGGGACGGCAATTAAGAACCTGAAGGTGCGCCGGTCGGTAGTCAAACCGCGCAAGCGTCCAACCAGCATGGCTGCCAGAAGGCTGCCCGGCATCAGCGCAAAGCCATAAAACGGGATCCACAGGTCGGTGCGCAATCGCGCCGGCTCAACGGTGGCCAGCATCTGCGTGAAAACCAGAGCCGGCAGCGCCAGATCCACCACCAACCGGCTAAGCAGGCTGGTCGTTTCTGCCCTGAGCACACGGCGGCGCGCAGCCGCCCAGCCTATCAGCATCACCAGAAACATTCCGGCGATCTTGAGCAGCACAATTTCCCCGCTGTTGATCTCGGGGGACAGGGAATTCATAGGCGGGGATCGTCCATCGCCGAAGTGGCGCCGGGCAGATGCCGGTCGCGGTCGTGCGGTGGCTTGGCGTGCGGTGGCAGCGCCTCATCTGGAAAGTCGCGGACCCAGGCCGCCCGGTCCGCAGGTGTCGCATAATGCTGCAGATAGGTCTCGATCTCCTGATCTGAGTCGCCATCAACCATGCCCAGCCACAGCGGCGCGCGGTCGGCGGGATTCAGAAGCTGGCATTCCTCGCGCAGCACCTCACACCAGAGCTTGTTGTAAAGCGCGCGGTCATCGAGGTGATTGGTGTCCTGCAGGAAAACGCGCAGTGCCTTCAGGCCGTTAATCACATCCGAAAGCGTGCGCAGCAGCATCGCATCGTCCAGCGCCTGCGGCACAGGCAAATCCACGCCGGCTTCGATCAGCATATTAAAAAGCGTCGCCCAGCCGAGCGCCATATCCGTATTCGGCAACACCGGCCCGAAGATCTGCACATCGCGCTCATCAAAAGACGGGGAATTGTCCTGATTATCCTCTTCGCCATCCGTCATCTCCGCCCATTCGCGCTCCCGCGCATTCTCCTGAGCCAACTCGACGGCGTCCTGACGCAGCTGCCACTGGTGAGCCTGGCGGTCAAACTCCTGCCATTCCCGCCCTTCGCCTGCAAATTCGTGATTTCGCCGTTTCCGCATGACATGCCCCCGATTTGTGGTGTGATTATACAGCACAGCCTTACTTCAGCGCAACGGCGATGACGCAGCCCGCATGTGCGGCTAAGCGGTGCTGGTTTCTCACGGACAGCCACTTTTGAGCCGCAAAGACGGCTCGGCGAGACGCCTCGCCCTACCGGATTAAATCAAGCGTTGCTTGAACTTGCATTTGGGCAAATTTTTGCCCGTGAATCCGCTTGAGTAAAACACCGGAATTCAGGTTCCAGCAGCAACGTGATGCTGGTCACTGGCGCCGGCAATCTTCGGACTATTAATGGGCTCCTTAATATTGGCTCAGATATAAACAGTTATAACCAACTAATCATTGCCAACGGTGGTGCGGTGTGCAGCACGGGCAGAGTGGTGGCGGGAGGTAACACCGGCAGTTTAGGCAGCGCGGCAGCTACGTGGCGCCAGATCACCGGGCGCCGGTGTCTCAGATCAGAAGGCCCCCATTCTGACTCCTGAATCCTGAATTCTGAATGCCTGAGGTTGCGTCGCTTAAAACTCAACCCTGTCAGACTGAGGCGATAATTTCGGTCGTCGGCTCGTAATGTTGCTTTTCTTGAGCCGATTATCTTGTAAGATCGGCTCATGTTATACAACTGGCAACACCCTGACTGGCCCAATTTCCGTTATGACCTCATTGGTAGTCACCGGGGGTGGAAGAGAAGAAATGCAGGGGAGCAATGACGAATTATAGACGTGTATCCGTAGTGCTGTTACTTGCCATGGTGGTGCCGTTGTTTGCGGCAGATATAAAGGAGCAGCGGGAGGAAAAATTCAAGATAGAGGAGGTGACGTTCACGGCTGACTGTGACGGCACCGATCAAAAATACAACCTGATTCTTCCGCCCAGTTTTCAAGGCGGGGTCAAGCATGACGTGCTTATCGCCCTGCACGGTCATGGTTCAGACCGGATGCAATTTGTGAGAGATGTGTGCCCTGAGGCCCGGGCGGCGCGGAAGACGGCTTCTGAAAAATCGGCGATCTACGTTTCGCCGGATTACCGTGGCACCACCTCATGGATGGGCCCCAAGGCTGAGGCCGATGTGGTGCAAATCATCAGCGAGTTGAAAAAGAAATACAAGACCGGCAGGATCTTCATCTGCGGGGCATCCATGGGCGGCGCCGCCTGCCTGACCTTCACCGCGCTTCATCCCGATCTGATTGACGGAGTCGCATCCATGAATGGAACTGCCAACCATATGGAATACGACAACTTCCAAAGCTACATACAAGAGTCCTTTGGAGGCTCGAAAACCAACATCCCCGGCGAATATAAAAAGAGAAGCGCGGAGTTGTGGCCTGAAAAATTCAAAATGCCAGTTGGCATCACGGTGGGTGGCAAAGACAAGAGTGTTCCTCCTCAAAGTGTTCTGCGCCTGGGCGCCAAACTAAAGGCTGCAAAGCCCGATAACGTCCTGGTTATCTGTCGCAAAGAGACTGGACACTCCACGAGTGAGGAGGACGCTAGGGCCATCCTCAATTTCATCATCAAAAAAGCGGCGAAAAAATGACCCCATCAACGTCCCACAGGGACGCCAAGGCTGTAGCTGTTTAGGCTGTCAGGCAAAACGGCAGAAAGCCGCATATTCAATTTCGTAAATGTCAGGCTGAAAAATATAAACCGGGCTATGACCAGTAATTCCGTATGAATATTTCCAGGCAGGCATGGGTTCACGAGAGTGCGCCTGCGGAGGTGGAAAAGCTCACTTACCAAAGCGCTGAGGACGGAGTTCATGACTGGGCTCTGGCCTGGCGTCCGCCTTGCGACGGCAAGTCCTGGGTTGTTAGCCTCCACGGACACGGCTCGTCCGGCGACCAGCTTTTCACACGTGCTGACCTCAAGGAAATGTGGCTCTCACGCTATCGGGCGTCGGGGCTCGGCGTGCTGTCGCCCAATC
>JBAXJV010000036.1:0-13791 GCA_037137675.1 bacterium
GATCAAGACCTGCAACGGCATGCGATTCAACAGCGCCAACTCACGGAAGCTGCTGTCCGAGAGATCCAGATATTTGAGTGTCAGGCCGCGCAGCCATGACCAGTCCGACATCTTCACGCCAGCAACTTCCAGGCGATCAAGTGACGCCATACGCAACATACTGAGATCGCGCACGGAAGTTCTGGAAATTCCCAGTTCGCGCAGGCCGCGCAGCGGCATTCCGTCCAGATTAATCACTCCAGTATCGTTCAGCCAGAGTGATTCCAGTCCTTCCATGCTCCGCAACGGCCCTAAATCCTTAATCAGATTATCGCTCACATTAAGGCGTCGCAGCACCATCCCCTTGGTCCACTGCAAGTCCCGCAAACCAGCACGTTCCACGGTTAAATCCTGCAGCTTGAGGCCCGAGAAGACAGCCGGATCGGGGACGAGAACACGCGTCAGACGCAAGCGCTCCAGTTTCGGCAGACGCGTCAGCGTCCTGACATCCACCATCAGCGACCCCTGCCCCACGGGCTCCAGCGACAGCTCCCGCAGATTACCTGCACGCTCGATGGGGGTCAGGCTTCTCAGTGAATCAGCACGCAGATGAATTGCAACCACTTGCCCGTCCTGCTCCACACACTCAACGCCCTGCGGATCCAGATCTGGATTGGCGTCCAACAGAGCACGTTTCAGATCAGCGCCGCGCGTAATCGCCTCGTCGCTGGCTGCAAATTTGCGGACACCGGCATCTTGCAGCAGGGGCTTGCACTCACGCAGCAGCGCGTCGTACACCGGTGCGGTACGATTTGCCACAAGCGTGGTTCCAAACTGTTCGCGAAAGGCCTGAAGTTTCTTGCTGGTCTTTTCGGCCACCCCGGCACTCAGCGGCAATCGGGCGGCCATTTCCGGCGTTACCGCGTCACCCCCATCCTCCGCCGCACCTGAGTTAAGTCCGGCCTCTGCCAGAATCGCACGCCAGGCCAGCTGCGCCTTTGCCTCAACACCGGCTTTAATCTGCGCATCAACTTGTCCAAGCAGCAGCGGCCCAAGCGGTGGCGCGATTTTTTCGAAGTCCGCACGCGCAACATCCAGATTGTTTGCGCTGTTTGCAATCACGCCACGGCGGAGCCAAGACGCATCATCGCTCAACAACGACAAACGTCGCTCCCGTTCGGCTGCCGAAAGATCGGCCACTCCGAACCCGATCTCGGCATCCACATCGGTGGTGCGAGCACGCACCCGGCGATCCGCAACCCCCATAATCTTCAAGAGCTGGCTGCCTTGTCCCATTTCAACACTGACCAGCTGCCAGGTTTGGGAGGCAAAAGTGCTCAACACACGTGCTTCGACATTGGTAACCGCGCTAATTACAGACGCAATACGCATCAAGCTGTCGCGCAACTCAGCGCTTGGCGCCGGCAGCTCTGCCAACCGTGACGCAATTTCCGCATTCGCTGTCATGCACGCGCCAGTGCTCATGAGCGCTCCCAGCCGGTCCAGCAGCAGCAGGTCTGCCTGTGCACGGCGGACGTTCTGTCCTGTGTCAGAAGTAATCCGGTATGTTTTGGCCAGCGCCGTACGCCGGGTCTGCAGTGCGGCAGCGAAAGGACCGGCGTAGCGCTCCAGCAAACGCACGGCCTCGTCAGGCTTCTGCCTGCCCGCTAAAGCGTTAGCATCGGACTCCAGACGCTCCCACGCCAACCTCACAGCTTCCTCGCGCTGCTTGCGTATCGTGGACAGCACACGTCCGGCCTTTGCGGCGCCCTCGCTACCGGGATGCTGCCTGACAATCTCCGTCAGACGCGCAATGGATCCATCGTAGTCTTTCAAATTGGATTGATACCAGGCCTGCCACGTCAGGTAGGCTGCGAGATCGGGCGCCACACTTTGACTCTGACTCTCAACCGGAACGGATGGCGGAGCTACCTCCGGCGCCATCGTCACCGGCGCCTGATTCGAATACTCTTTAACAAAGGCCTTGAGCGGCTTTAGCAGCGCCATAATGGCCAGCAGCGCGAGTATAATCAGGCCGCCGATCAACGCCCACTTGCCCGCCTGCACGGCGATGCGCACGGGATCCGACGAGCGTTTCCGGCTGCGTTGCATAGTGCTTGCGCCAGGCTGCAGCAACGGCGTCGAAAGCGCCTTGCGGGCCAATACTAAACGCAGGTCGCTGCCAACTTCGTCCCAACGGGCGTAGCGATCGTCACGTTTCTTGGCGAGCATCTTCTCCAAAACAGCGCAGAAAGCCGGAGTCAACGCGGGATTCAGGTCCATGGCGTCGGCCAGATGACCGCTGATTTGACAATCGGCGGCCTCGCGGTCCGGCACTTCCTGAAACGGACGGCGTCCGGTAGCCATGTGGTACATCGTCGCGCCCAGCGCGTAGATATCCGTGCGGTAGTCCAAATCGGCCTGACCTTGCACCTGTTCCGGCGACATATAACTGGGCGTGCCCAGCACATCTCCAAGCTGATCGTCCGCCCGCGTATCAAGCGTACGCGACAGCCCGAGATCGGCCACCTTGATGGTCCCATCTGTATCCACCATGATGTTGTCGGGCTTGATGTCGCAATGAATCAGCTTGGTCGCGCGCCAGGCGTAATCCAGCGCGTCCGCCACAGCCAAACCGACAGTGATCGTATCAGCTTCCGGCAGCTTAAGCTTGCGTCGCAACCATGTGCCGACGCTGTATCCGGCCACGTATTCCATAACAAAAAAGAATACCCCGTTCTCTTCGCTGGCGTCGTAGACCTGAACAATGCCGGAGTGTTTCAGCTTGGCTACTGTCCGCGCCTCCACCACGAGCCGCCGGTTTTCTTCCTTGTCGCGCTTGAACTCCGGCAGCAGCAACTTGATCGCTACGATCCGGTCGAGCGAAAGCTGGCGCGCTTTCCAAACGGCGCCGATCCCGCCTTTCCCGAGCATTTCGATCAGCTCAAATCCGGTAAGTTTGACGGTTGGTTCCATGAAAGCGAATAACTACTCAGGTTGTTTAGGTTGCCGACGGCTAGCCTGCAGGTAAAAAGCGCCGCAATCGGCGGCGCTATTTCAACAGCACCCCGATGATCACTCCCAATACCATCCATCCAAAGAACACTATTGACGCCGAAAGGCGGCGTAGCTCGTAACCCAGAACATTCATATTGACCGTATCCTTGGTCAAAATCAGCACCAACACCGCCAACGCCAGCAGCATCAGCGCGTAAAAGGCTTGCCTTCTCATGATGATGGACTCCTCTCCTCAATTGCAGGTACCATTAAAGCCTGCTCCACCGCTTCCATAATAACCAGCGGCTCAGCCAGGCGGCCCAGCCCCGCTTTGCCGCACGCCAAATCACCATCGCCGGGCTCCACCACATGCACGCCGCGCGCCCGCAGCACCGCCAGATTGGCCTGCGTCGCAGGATGTGTCCACATACGTTCGTTCATCGCGGGGGCAACTACCACCGGTACACGCACAGACAAATAGGTGCAACTGAGCAAGTCGTCGGCCAGCCCATGCGCCAGCCTGGCGATGGTCCGGGCCGTGCAGGGCGCCACGACAAGCACATCTGCCCGTTCCGCTATGGCGATATGTTCAGGCTGCCAAGCGTCAGAATTGTCAAACATCCCCGTCAGCACTGGATGCCGGCTTAGGCTGCGAAAGGTTAACTCCCCGACGAATTTTTGCGCTGCCTCCGTCAGGATGACTTGAACTTCCCATCCCCGTCGCACCATCAAACGGACCAGCTCGGCCGCCTTGTAAGCGGCGATCGAGCCTGTCACCCCGAAAACAATTTGCTTGGCTGCGCTCATAGCTTAGTTTCTACATCCAGATTACGGCAATGCTCAGCTAGAACAATACCCTTCAGTTCCGCATAGGCATGGTCTAGATTTTCGTTGACCACCAGATAGCGATATTCCCGCCAGCGGCGCAGTTCGTGTTCCGCATTCTGCACCCGCATCTCAATTTCCGTCACCGCATTCTCAGCCCGACTGGTCATCCGCTGTCTCAAAACCTCCAAAGACGGCGGCGTTACAAATATATCCAAAAAGGCTCTTTGGAGCAAGCCCGCCGTGTCCTCACGCCGCGCTGCCGCGCGAATGCGTGCAGCGCCCTGCACATCAATGTCCATCAGCACGTCCCTTCCCGCTCGCAGCTCGGCCTCCAGCGGTGCACGCAGCGTGCCGTAACGCCGGTCATGAACTGCGGCCCATTCCAAAAATTCGCCGGCCTGAAGCTTACGTTCAAAGGCCTCCGGCGTGAGGAAATGGTACTCCCGCCCGTCCCGCTCCTCGCCGCGTGGAGTCCTGGTCGTACAGGAGACCGAGTAGGCCATGCCGGGAAAGTCCACCCGCAGGCGCGCACACAGCGTGCTCTTGCCTGCCCCCGAGGGCGCCGATATCACCAGCAACAACGGCCGGATCAGACGCAAGGGAACAGCGGCTTCCTGTGGACTGGGCAATGGCATAGGATTACGCGCCTCCGGCCGGGGATGTCTGAATCGCCGTTTCTTTCTGCAACTGCTTCAGATAGCCGACTATAAAACGGTCGAGATCGCCGTCCAGCACACCCTCGACATTAGATGTTTCAACAGCCGTGCGATGGTCCTTGGCCATAGTGTAAGGCTGCAATACGTAGGAGCGAATCTGGTTACCCCAGGCAATCTCGCCTTTCTGACCATAGAAACGTTCCAGATCCTTGCGTTTCTTGTCCGCTTCATATTCATAAAGCCGCGCCTCCAGCAGCTTCATGGCTTTGGTGCGGTTGGCATATTGTGAACGTTCGGCCTGACAGGAGACCACAATCCCCGTCGGTAGATGGGTGAGGCGGATGGCCGAGTCGGTTTTGTTGACGTGTTGCCCGCCCGACCCGCTGGCGCGAAAGGTATCCACCCGCAGATCTTCCAGATCAATCTCGACCTTGATGTCGTCCTCCAGCTCCGCCACCACGTCAAGCGAGGCAAAGGAGGTGTGTCGGCGTTTGGCGGAATCGAACGGACTGATACGCACCAGCCGGTGGACCCCACGCTCGGCCTTCAGATAACCGTAGGCGTACGGGCCGTGCATGGCCAGCGTGGCACTCTTGATCCCCGCCTCTTCGCCCGGCTGCACGTCCATAACCTCGGTTTCAAAGCCATGCGCATCGCCGTAGCGCCGGTACATACGCAGCAGCATCCCAGCCCAGTCACACGACTCCGTGCCGCCCGCACCGGCATGCAGCGTCAAATAGGCGCCATTGCGGTCCATGCGCCCAGCCAGCAACATTTGCAGGTCGAGTCGCAGACGCATTTCATCGGCGCGATCGAGATCGCGAACCAATTCGTCCATGGTCGCCTGATGAGCTTTAGGGTCGGGTTCGTCTTCCAGCAACTCCAGTAAAACGCCCGATTCCTCCAACGCTTTCTCGATTGCACGAAAAGGCGTCAAAACCACTTTCTGCTGCGCTATCTTGTCCAGCGTGACTTTAGCCTTGCTGGAATCGTTCCAAAACTCCGGCGCACTGGTTTCATGCTCCAGACTTTCCACCATCTGCGTGCGATTGGCGACGTCAAAGATAACCTCGCATTTCCGCCAGCTTGGTGGAGAGGGCATCAACACGCTCACGTATATCGTCTTTCATCGGCGTATCCTCTCGACTACCCCGGACGTGCCGGGTCGGTCACAGCGCTCAGTATGCCAATCCGGACGTGGTGCGACAAGTGCGGAGTAAACGCCCGGCAGTGTACGGCTACTCCAGTATCTTGTCACGCGATTCCACCGCCCAGATTCTAAGGCGGAGTTTGCCTGTAAAAAGCCCTGCGGTTTTCTTGGACACTTCATCCGGGTTTTGCTACCATTCCACAGCTAGGAGCTATTTATGGAAACAAAAATCAGAGCCAAACTTACAGAATTACGCACTATGCTGCAGGCCGACGGTGGCGATTTGGAAGTCGTAGGTATCGAAGGTAAGCATGTCAAATTGCGCCTGACCGGAGCCTGCGGGAGTTGCCCCCACGCTACCATGACGATCAAACAAGGACTTGAGCGTGTCCTGCGCGAGCAGGTGGACGAAGCCATCGTCGTCGAGCGCGTCCAAAGTTAAGGCATGCTTCGGGGGATTCGCCCATGGCACTGGTGCGCGGTTCGACAGTTTGTCGAGATCCAGCACTCGCTTTGCAAAGCGAGTGGGTTGAAACCAATGCCTGCGGCGGCTACGCCGCCAGCACGCTGCTGAACGCACACACCCGCAAGTATCACGGACTGCTGGTCGCCGCGCTGCGGGATCCCCCGGGCCGTTTTGTGCTGCTTTCAAAACTCGACGATGTGCTGATCGCCGGCAACCGTGAGCTGCCTCTTTCGCTACACCTGTACGCCCGCTCCCGCATGCCTTCGAACGGGGATTTCTGCCTGCATAGCTACACGCAAGACGACTCCCCCGTCTGGCATTACCGTGCGGGTGATATCGAGCTGGAAAAACGCATTTTACTGTTGCATAACCGCAACACCGTGCTGATCGGGTACCGGCTGCTGACCGCCGCTTCGATTCCGTTACGCCTGCGATTACGGCCTCTGCTGGCTTACCGCGGCATCCACGATCTACAGCGCGAAACCAGTTATTTGAACGCCGGACTGGACCGCGCACACGGCGGCTTCCGTATTCAACCATTCCACGGCATGCCCACGCTTTACGTTCGCACCAGCGGTGCGGCAGACATCTACCCCGATCCACTCTGGTACCGCCACTTCGACTACGCACGGGAACGCGAGCGCGGTTTCCAGTGTCAGGAAGACCTCTTCACGCCCGCCACGATCACGGTCGCACTACCGCCAGACGCATGGCTGATAGTCGCTGCGGGTCTTGATGGGGATAATGACTCCATCGTCGCTGCCTGGGATGCCGAACTTGCGCGCCGCCACACACAGGCCGCACTCACACGTACCGCCGCCGTGGCCGCTGTTGGCGTAGCGTCGCCACACGCAGAACGCCTGACCAACCTCATGACCGCCGGCCATCGGTTTTTCTTCCACGCGCCCGACGGCCGAGCCTCACTGATAGCAGGCTTTCCGTGGTTCGACGACTGGAGCCGCGACACGCTGATCGCACTCCCCGGCCTGATGCTGGCCTCGGGCCGGACCGACGATGCCCTGGACATTCTCAAAGCCATCGCTGCCCATGAACGCAATGGACTGCTACCCAACTTTTTTGCCGCTGACCCGGCCCAGCACGCCTATAACTCCGCCGACGCATCGCTTTGGTTCTTCCGAGCCATCCAGCACGCCATTGACGCAGGGCTAACCATTGACACACTCCGGACCGAGCTCTGGCCCGTCATGCGGCGCATCATCAAGGCTTATCGTCAGGGCGCCGATGCCGCCGTCCACACCGACGAAACCGGCATGCTTTTCGCCGGCAGTCCCGACACGCAACTTACATGGATGGACGCCATGGTCCACGGGCGCCCTGTCACCGCCCGCCATGGCGCCGCCGTCGAGTTAAATGCGCTCTGGTACAACGCCCTGGTTTTCGTCCGCCAACTGGCAGAGACCTTCACTGAACCTCCGCCATTCGAGTCCGACCTTCCGGAACGGTTGCGCGATTCTTTCCGGCGGCGTTTCTGGCTGCCATGCGAAGAATATCTGGCCGATGTCTGGCGCCCGGACGCAGTGGATACCAGCATGCGGCCCAACCAGATCCTGGCCGTGGCGCTGCCCCACTCGCCCCTGACGAACGCGCAGCAGGTGGCCGTCGTGGCACGCGTGCAACGGGAACTTTTCACGCCCCACGGCCTGCGGACGCTAAGCCCCCGCGATCCCGCCTACTGCGGACGCTACGAAGGCGACGGTCCGGCCCGCGATGGTGCCTACCATCAAGGCACTGTCTGGCCGTGGCTGCTTGGCCCTTTTTGCGATGCTTACCTGCGCGTCAGCCCGCACCGCCGCCAGACCGCGCATATGCTGGAAGAAGCCATTGCGCCGCTGGTGGATTTTGCCATCGCGGGGCCCGGCCTGGGCAATCTCCCGGAACTATTTGATGGCGACCCGCCCCAACGCCCGGCCGGTTGCTTCGCACAAGCCTGGAGCAGCGGTGAGCTTATCCGCACCCTGATCTCCCTCTCCCGCGCTCAGAACGCGGTGGAATTCCAAAAGAAGCCCGGATTCAGAAGTCAGGATTCGGAATGAATTTGTTCTGCATTCTGAATTCTGCGTTCTGAATTCTGTCTTCCAAATGCTTCCCAATCTCCAGAATCTGCTGCAGGCACCGCCCGGCCCCGCCGGTGATCTTGTGCGCATTGTGCCCGCTCTGCCCGACGGCTTCACACGCCTGTGTTCCGGCGAACGGCTGCTTGTAGAGGCCACCCTGTCCAGCAGCGCATCTGCTGCAGTAGCGGTCGCGTTGCTGTACGCGCCAGTCGCTGATGAACAAGACTGGCATGTGGAACCACTCGCGCGTGCCGGGAATGTCTGGAGCGTTCGCATCGCTTTCCCGCAACGCGGGCCCTGGCTGGCGCGGCTGGTTTATACCCGCGACGGACAGCTCTGGCAGACTGAACGCGCCGACTGGATCACCGTTCTGGTGGACCCGCCCAGTGTGGACAACCTGCGGGTATACACCATGATCCCGCGTTTTTCCGGGCCGTATTCAGCCTGGCCAGGCTGGTTCGAAAAAGCCGCCGCCATGGGATTCAACGCCATTCACATTCTGCCGGTCACACCCTCCGCCTATTCGCACAGTCCATACGCACCTTCAGAACACGAGAACGCCGAACCTCTCTACTGCGACCCCGCAGACCCGCGCCCCGCACTCGCACAGTGGGAGGACGTGGCCGCCGCCGCCGGACGGCTCGGACTGCGCCTGATCGTGGATTTGGTGCTGAACCACGTCGGTGTCGGAGGCCGCGTCGCCACTAACCATCCCGAGTGGTTGACCCCCGACGGGAACGAAGCCGATGGCATCATGCGCTCTGGCTGGAGCGACAACCGCACGCGCCACGTTTGGCGCGATCTGGCGCTGCTTCGTTACGACCATCCCCACCCGGCGCTGCGCCAGACACTTTGGGAACACATGGCCAGCTATGCGCGTTTCTGGAGCCGCTATGCCGCAGCGACAAATGGACTGATCCGCCTGGATAACCTGCACGGTAGTGATCCGGCTTTCGTCGCCTGGCTGCTCGCGCACCTGCGCCACGAGTTCCCCGGCGTGGGCCTGTGGGCTGAAATGTTCTCTACACACGACGTGATCGTACGCTGCGTCCCGGAATACGGCATAGACCTGCTCCTGGCTACTTCATGGGAGCATCACTTTGTCCCTCCGCTGCGCGCCTTCTTGCAACATCTCCGCGCCCACAGTCCAGCACTGCGCCACCTCTCGCCCGTGCTCTCACACGACAGCGGCGGCATCGCGCAAGAATTCGGCGGTATCTCAGCCACGCTGCCGCGCTACGTGCTCGCCGCACTTTTCACCGACGGACGCACCGGTCTGGTGCAAGGAGTTGAAACCGGCATGACACAGCATCCCGGCTTCATCGGGCCACCCTGCTGCCCGCCACCTGATTTTGGCGGCTCCGACTTCCGCGCGCCAATTACCAAAATCAACCGCCTGCTGGACCGCGAGGCAATTTTTCGCGCCCCCGCCACGCTGCGTTTTGTGGACGACAACCACGACGCCATTATCGCCGCCGTACGCACGGATGCACTCGGCACACCGCGCTACCTCATGCTTTGCAACTTTGATGGGCTGCATCCGCAGATTCTGACAGTGGATACGCAGCGCCACGCCCTGGCTCTCGCCGCCCAAACCGCCACCGACGAACTCACCGGAACCACCGTGACTTTAACTCCCCCGCTTCTACGCCTGACCCTCGCCCCCTGTCAGGCGTTAGTGCTGCGCCTCGCAGCAAAGCCCTAAGCTCTAGCCCGGACTGTGCGCGCGCAACCACACCTTCGCGGCGCGATGTTCCGGACAAAGCGAGTGCACCAGCTCCCAATACCGGGCTCCGTGATTCATAAAGCGCGTGTGCGCCAGTTCATGCAGCAGCAGGTAGTCCACCACAAAATGCGGCGCCTGAACGAGATGCCAGTTCAGCGAGATTGTGCCGCGCGACGAGCAGCTTCCCCACCGGCTGCGCTGGTTGCGAATGGAGGCCCGCGCAAAGACAAAGCCGTGCAGGCGCGCCAGCGCATCCAGGCGCAATTCCAAAAACCGGCGGGCGTAGGCTTGCATCCAAACCGCACGTTTCGCCGGATGCGCCAGATCGAGTCCTGAACTGACGGTCCCTACCGCCTCGTCCACGTCCGCATAACGTCCTCGCGCGGGACTGTACTCAATACGTAACCGCCGCCCATGCAATTCCAGCGAGCCGGGATCGAAGGCTGCTGCTGCTGCCTGTTTTAGAAAGTATGCACGACGGGTTTCGATCCACGCCCGCTTTGACCCTATAAATTCCGCGAGCTGCGCCGCGCCCATGCCGTGCGGGGCCACCACTTCCAAAACGCCGTTGGATCGCACGCGTAACCGCGCGTACTTCACCTGACGCCGCAGCAAGACACACTCCGGATTATTGAGCTCTAGACCCGACACACTCATCCTCCATATATTTTCAGGCAGCTGACACAATAACCGCCAGCTGGATCTGGCAACACGCAAGAGTACAGGGTTCGTGGTTCAGGCTGGATTTCTCCTGCTCTGCGACTCCGCATTGCCTGCCATAATAATCACAGTTGACTGCCCCTGCGATCAAGTTATCATAACGGAAAAGGGGAGGTTACTATGTTTAGAAAAGCGGTATTCCCCGGGAAATATATCCAAGGCGCCGGCGCTTTAGGTGAATTGCCCGCAGTGATCGGGTTGCTTGGGAAAAAGGGCCTGATATTGGCTTCGCCTACGGTGAAGAATAAAATCCTTCCAGAATACGGAATTGATTTGCAGGCGCACGCCATTCTTGTCGAATCATTTTGCGGCGAGTGCTGCGAGCATGAGCTGGCACGGCTGTCATCTGTCATTGCAAAAAACCACGTGGATGTACTTGTCGGCATGGGTGGGGGCAAGACCATTGACACGGCTAAAATCGCCGCTGACCGGGCAGGCATACCCGTAGTCATCATCCCCACGGTTGCGTCGTCAGATGCCCCGTGCAGCGGATGCGCGGTGCTGTACTCAAAGGACGGCGTTTTTGATTCCGTGTGCTATCAAAAGACCAATCCGGCAGTGGTGCTTGTAGACGTGGGGATCATCGCTGCGGCGCCGACGCGTTTTCTGGTGGCCGGAATGGGCGACGCACTTTCCACATGGTTCGAAGCCAGATCCTGTGACCGCACCCAATCGGTAAACGAGTGTGGCGGATACAGCACAATGGCAGGGCTCAACATCTCCAGGCTCTGTTATGAAACGCTGCTGAAATACGGGGTGGCTGCTAAAAGCGCCAGTGAGCGGCATATCGTCACCCCGGCTTTGGAGCACATTATCGAGGCAAATGTGCTGTTGAGCGGAATCGGGTTTGAAAGTTCCGGGTTGGCAGCCGCCCATTCCATTCACAACGGGCTTACCGTATTGGAGGAAACCCACTCGTTCTACCATGGCGAAAAAGTCGCCTTTGGCGTTTTGGCGGGGCTCCAACTCACAGATACATCAGCGGAAGAGTCAGCAACTGTTTTCTCATTCTGCGAGAGCATGGGCTTGCCAACCACGCTGGCGGGACTCGGCCTGGGAAACGCCGATCGCGAAAAACTGCTGAAGGCAGCCGAAAAAGCCTGCGTTCCCGGAGCGCCCATCCATCACGAAGCCGGCATAATCACTCCTGAAAACGTTCTCCATGCCATGCTCGCTGCAGACGCCCTGGGCCATGAAAGACTGAACTGCAGAGCGTGAGCAACCAAACGTAGCCGCCTATAACAACCATCCCCGCCACCTTCACCGACCCTACTCTGCGGTAAACTGCAGATCATATAAACGGCGATAAGCGCCGCCACGGGCAAGCAATGCATCGTGCGTGCCTTCCTCGATCACCTGCCCGCCCGCGAGCACCAGGATGCGATCACATTTAATGATCGTGGAAAGGCGGTGGGCGATAACGAAGACCGTCCGGGATTCCATCAGTGTTTCCAGAGCCGCCTGCACGGCACGCTCGGATTCGGTATCCAGAGCGCTGGTGGCTTCGTCTAAAATCAGAATCGCCGGGTTCCGCAGACAGGCGCGCGCAATCGCGATACGCTGACGCTGCCCGCCGGAAAGCCGCATGCCCAGGTCGCCCACGGGCGTATCGTAGCCCTTCGGCAAAGTACGGATAAACTCGTCGGCATGGGCCCGTTGTGCCGCCTCAATCACCGCTTCCATCGTGGCGTCGGGCGTGCCATAGCAAATATTGTGAACCACGGTGTCGTTAAACAGCACCGTGTCCTGCGTCACGATCCCCATCGTCCGCCGCAGCGAATCGAGCGTCAGATCGCGGATATCGGTTCCGTTGATGCGCAGCGCTCCGGAGGTGGGGTCGTAAAAGCGCGGCAACAGATTCACAAAAGTGGTCTTGCCCGCTCCCGAACCTCCCACCAGCGCCACGCGCTGGCCTGCTGTCACGGTCAGCGAAATGTCCCGCAAGATGGGCTGCGCGCCATAGGCGAATGAAACATGGTCGAACTCAACGCTTTCGACCCGCCCCTCGAAGCGGCGGGCGTTAACGCGATTGGCCACCTCAACGGGCGCGTCGAGCACTTCGAAAATCCGGTCCGCACCGCCCGACGCCAGCTGGATCTGCAGATGCACGCGGCTCAGACTCTTCACCGGCCCGTACATCATCACCAGCGCGCCGGCAAAGGTGATGAATGAATCAAAAGGCATCGCGCGCCAGCGGATGTAAAACAGCACCGCCGCGACACCCACCATCGAGATGAAGACCATCAGCGGTTCCACGGCGCATTGCGCCCGCACCACACGCATCACGCGGCTGAAAAACGAGCGGTTTTGCGCGTTGAACCGCGCATTCTCGCTCTCTTCCATGCCAAAAGCCTTGACCACACGCACGCCCACAATGGCTTCCTGAAGGATCGACACCAGGTCGGAGATGCGCTGCTGCCCCTCGCGCGAAAAGCGCCGCACTCGCCGGCCGAAGAGCGTAACCGGCAGAATGCAGACCGGAAACAGCAGCAGACTGCCGAGCGCGAGCATCGGATCCAGCCAGAACAGCACGCCGATCAACACAATCAACGTCGGCGGCTGCTTGGCCGCATCCTCCACCACGTTCGACACGGCGTTTTCCACCAGGCTGGTGTCGTTGGTAGTCCGCGCAATCAGATCCCCTGAGCGGCTGGCGACAAAGTACGAAAGCGACAGCTCATTGAGTTTATGAAAAAGCGCGTTGCGCAGATCCACCACCACCCGGCTGCCGCACCAGCGGATCAGATATTTGCTCAGGTAGTCGCTGACCCCGCGCACCGCGCTCGCGAACAGAATCAAGGCCGCGATTAAAATGGTTTGCGAAAAATTCGGGGCGCTGTCCGGCGCCAATCCGAAGACGTTTTGAATGCCCTTTTTCAGCGTCCACAGCAGGGCGCCGTTCGATCCGGCATAGATCAGGCCGAAGAAAATACCCAGCGCCAGCCGCCCGTAGTAAGGTTTCAGGTAGCGTAACAGCCGCAGGTAGACCTGATAGTGATGGCTGGAAGGATTGCTGTTGGATGGTTGCGACATGCCTTTGTTTTAGCCGAACCGCCATGAATCCGCCAGCGGATTCGTGGCTGTGGTGTTCAGTGTTCAGAAAATTATAATCTTAATCACTGGCGTCCCACAGGGACGTCAAGGCTGTAGCGGTTTAGGCTGTAGGCTGTTAGGTAAAACGACGGAAAGCCGCT
>JBAXJV010000037.1:0-13783 GCA_037137675.1 bacterium
CTATTCAGATAAAGTAAAAGAGCATTTTTTTAACCCTAAAAATGCGGGCGCGGTATACTAAGGAGCCGCACTCATGCTGGGCATGTACGTTCACACGCATTGGGGATACAACCGGCCGTACGCCGCCAGAAGCTGGACGCTGGCGGATTGGCAGGGCTACCTGCGCGGCCTGCGCGAACTCGGGTACGACATGGTCATGCTCTGGCCGCAGTTGGATTGCATGCCGCCGGAGCCGACCGCCAGCGACCGCGCCTTTCTGGCTAAAGCTGCCGGGGCGATTGATTGCGCCCATGATCTGGGCATGAAGTTCTTTCTCACCGGCGGACCCAACGTCATTGGTAATGACGAATCCGGAAAATATGAGTTCGAGAATCGCCCGTACTTTCGCTGCGAGCAAAAAGTCAATCCAGGCGACCCGGCGGCCATGCAGCGATTCCTCCAAGGCCGGCGCCGGCAACTGGAGCCGCTGGCCAAGGCCGACGCGCTGGCGATTATCGATAGCGACCCCGGGGGATACGTTGGCTCGACGAACGACCAGTTCGTCGAGTTACTGCAAAGCCAGATCGGCCTTTTCCGACAGCTCAATCCCAAGGCCGAACTCATCTATTGGATGTGGTTGGGCTGGGAGAACTACAACCAGTTTTGGGCGCAAACGCAGGCCGGCGTGGCCGAACCTCGCTGGCACTGGCACCTGCCGGATTATCTCCAGACGCTCACACGGATGAAGTCGGTTCTGGTTGAGCCTTGGTCGGTCACCGCGACAATGCCGGAGCATTTTCAGGCCATCGAACAAATGCAGCTGGAGAACAAGCGTCTTTTTCTTCCGTACGGCGCCATTGAAATCGAGCCGAATTTCCCACTGACCAATTTCGACGCGCCGCGCATTGCCGGATTCTTTGAGGCCATCAAGGGGCAGTCAACACCCCTCCGCTGTATGGGCAATGCACAAACGCATTGCTTACAGCTTCCCGGCACATATCTGTTTGCGCACATCGCCCAGGGCGGCCGGGCCGAGACGGCCGATTGGGAGTCCTTCGCCGATGGGCTGCTCCCGGGGCTTGGCCGACCCATCGCCGACGCGTGGCGCGCGATCAACGAACCGCCCGACCGGCAGCGGCAGGCGGGTAATTCCATCCGCAGCTTGATTGGCAAGGACCACCAGATGGGGCGCTACGGCGGACTTCTGTTTGGCGATCCCAACCGCTTCCTGACCGATCTGGCCGACAACCTCGAACTACGTGCCGCCCTATTCGACTTCAAATCTGCCGTCGCAGGAAACGCGGACGTGAGGGCGCGCCTGTTGACGGCGATGGATGTCTTGATCCCGTACCAGAAACGGCTAGGCTTCGTGGACGCGTACTTCGGAACGTTTTATGAACTTTTCAACGCCCCTCTGGCCAAACTCAAGCACCCCGGTATTGACGATGTACTGCGACAGTTCCACGAGTGGCGCGATCCGTCCGTCCGTAACGGCGTTCTGGCCCGTCTCATCGAGGCGATCATGAAAAGCTACGGTGGCAACACGAAACAATCATGAAAAACTGGCAACGTATTGAGATGAATTTCTGGATGGCCGGGACCACAGTCTGGCTGGCCTTGAGTGTGGCAGCGCACGCGGAGGTCCGGCTGCCGAACGTCATCGGCAGCAACATGGTGTTGCAACGCGATATGGAACTGACCCTCTGGGGGTGGGCCGATCCCGGTGAAGAGGTCACCGTGAAGCTGGGTGCATCATCAGCAAAGTCCGCAGCCAATAGCCGGGGCGAGTGGAAAGTGAAACTGCCCGCACAAAGCGCCGGCGGACCACATACCGTCACCATTGCCGGCAAGAACACCATTGAGCTGACGAACGTCCTGGTGGGCGAGGTCTGGCTGGCCTCGGGCCAGTCCAACATGGAGATGTCGCTCTTCCGGACGGATAGCCGCGCCAAAAACGAAGTTGGATCGGCGAAATACCCGAAGATCCGCCTGTTCAATGTGACCGCGAAGAAGGCGGCCCACATTCTGCCGCAAGCCAATGTTGACGTGGCGGTCGTGTGGACGGAGTGCTCGCCAGAGACCGCCACCGATTTCTCCGCAGCGGCCTACTATTTTGGCAAGTACCTCCACAAAGAGTTGGGCGTTCCCATCGGACTAATCAACTCGTCATGGGGCTCGACGCGCATCGAGCCGTGGACTCCGCCGGTGGGCTTCGCGATGGTCGACGACCCGGCGATCAAGGCCATCGGCGAGAAGCAGGCCAGGCAAGTCGCGACACTCATTGCGTCGGGGGACGATTTGCAGGCTGCGGTTGACCAGCCTCCGAAGTCGCCAGTTACCCCGTTCGTGATCTACAACGGCAGCATCCATCCGCTGATCCCGTTCCCGATTCGCGGCGTGCTCTGGTACCAGGGGGAGTCGAACCTGGGCGACGGCATGGCCTATGCGAAAAAGATGGAGGCCTTGATCAAGGGCTGGCGGTCCGTCTGGGGACAGGGCAACTTTCCGTTCCTATTCGTGCAGCTCGCCCCATATCGTAAAACAGTGAGAGAGTTCATTCTGCAGGAGCTCTGGGAGGCCCAGATCGCGGTCCTCCGTTCGGTGGAAAACACCGGCATGTGTGTGACCACTGACATTGGGAACCTGGACGACATCCATCCCGTAAACAAGGAAGAGGTGGGCCGGCGGCTGGCTCTGTGGGCTTTTGCCAAGGTTTATGGTCGCACCAATCTCGTGTACTCGGGACCGCTTTACAAAGGCATGAAAGTCGAAGGCGCAAAGATCCGGCTGGAGTTCGACTACGCTGCCGGCTTGGCGAGCTGCGATGGCCAGCCGCTCAACTGGTTTCAAATCGCCGCCGGCACCAATACGTTCGTCGAAGCCAACGCGATCATCGTCGGCAACACGGTGGTCGTGTCGAGCGACCAGGTGGCGAACCCGACCGCCGTCCGCTTCGGCTGGGACAAGGTGGCCCAGCCGAATCTGATCAACAACGCCGGCTTACCGGCTGCGCCGTTCCGCACGGGCCGGTAACCCCATGAACGCTTTAGCCATCACCTTCACCGGCCTCAACGCCGTCGCGCTCACGCCGTTCACGCTCCGCGAATTGAACGCCGGCGAAGTGCTCGTCGAAACCGTCTACACCCGCTCCCGCCTCCGGCTGGACGACACGCCCGTTTCCGCGGGCGGAGAGGAATGGTTCTCGTTTCAGACCGACCGGCCACTCGTCGTGGCCAAGCCGAAGATTTTGGGCTTCACGGCGTCGACCGTTAGTCCGTCCTCCACTCGCCACAGCGACAACCTGGTCGTCAGCGTGCCCTAGCACGCGAGAATGGATTCATGAAAAACTGGCAACGTATTGAGATGAATTTCTGGATGGCCGGGACCGCAGTCTGGCTGGCCTTGAGTGTGGCAGCGCACGCGGAGGTCCGGCTGCCGAACGTCATCGGCAGCAACATGGTGTTGCAACGCGATATGGAACTGACCCTCTGGGGGTGGGCCGATCCCGGTGAAGAGGTCACCGTGAAGCTGGGTGCATCATCAGCAAAGTCCGCAGCCAATAGCCGGGGCGAGTGGAAAGTGAAACTGCCCGCACAAAGCGCCGGCGGACCACATACCGTCACCATTGCCGGCAAGAACACCATTGAGCTGACGAACGTCCTGGTGGGCGAGGTCTGGCTGGCCTCGGGCCAGTCCAACATGGAGATGTCGCTCTTCCGGACGGATAGCCGCGCCAAAAACGAAGTTGGATCGGCGAAATACCCGAAGATCCGCCTGTTCAATGTGACCGCGAAGAAGGCGGCCCACATTCTGCCGCAAGCCAATGTTGACGTGGCGGTCGTGTGGACGGAGTGCTCGCCAGAGACCGCCACCGATTTCTCCGCAGCGGCCTACTATTTTGGCAAGTACCTCCACAAAGAGTTGGGCGTTCCCATCGGACTAATCAACTCGTCATGGGGCTCGACGCGCATCGAGCCGTGGACTCCGCCGGTGGGCTTCGCGATGGTCGACGACCCGGCGATCAAGGCCATCGGCGAGAAGCAGGCCAGGCAAGTCGCGACACTCATTGCGTCGGGGGACGATTTGCAGGCTGCGGTTGACCAGCCTCCGAAGTCGCCAGTTACCCCGTTCGTGATCTACAACGGCAGCATCCATCCGCTGATCCCGTTCCCGATTCGCGGCGTGCTCTGGTACCAGGGGGAGTCGAACCTGGGCGACGGCATGGCCTATGCGAAAAAGATGGAGGCCTTGATCAAGGGCTGGCGGTCCGTCTGGGGACAGGGCAACTTTCCGTTCCTATTCGTGCAGCTCGCCCCATATCGTAAAACAGTGAGAGAGTTCATTCTGCAGGAGCTCTGGGAGGCCCAGATCGCGGTCCTCCGTTCGGTGGAAAACACCGGCATGTGTGTGACCACTGACATTGGGAACCTGGACGACATCCATCCCGTAAACAAGGAAGAGGTGGGCCGGCGGCTGGCTCTGTGGGCTTTTGCCAAGGTTTATGGTCGCACCAATCTCGTGTACTCGGGACCGCTTTACAAAGGCATGAAAGTCGAAGGCGCAAAGATCCGGCTGGAGTTCGACTACGCTGCCGGCTTGGCGAGCTGCGATGGCCAGCCGCTCAACTGGTTTCAAATCGCCGCCGGCACCAATACGTTCGTCGAAGCCAACGCGATCATCGTCGGCAACACGGTGGTCGTGTCGAGCGACCAGGTGGCGAACCCGACCGCCGTCCGCTTCGGCTGGGACAAGGTGGCCCAGCCGAATCTGATCAACAACGCCGGCTTACCGGCTGCGCCGTTCCGCACGGGCCGATAGCCACCTGTCGGCGGCCGGTTCTTAAGGAGATGGATTTATGAAAACATGGAAACACATCGCGATGATCACGACCTGTTTCGGGGCCTATTTCAGCGCAAAGTCGGCCGAAACCCCGTGGCCGAAACTGCCGGAGATGAGTGGCATGGTGGAGATCGAGGTCCGCGACGACCCGGCCAAGCCGGCGCGGAAACTGGCGGTTCACCTCGTTTACTCACGCAACCGGCTGGCAACCGTCACCGCGAAGACCGGCATCATGCTCAGCCTGCACAACTGGGGCGGCAACATCTGGGAAAACACGCCGAATCCGAATCACCTGGCCGAGAATTACGACCTGTTGGTGATCGGCGTGACCTACTACCAGAGCGGCGACAAGGACGGCGATCCCGAGCCGTACGATTACAGCTACGTGCAGGCGATGGATGTCCTGCGGGCGCTGCATTACGTCTACCGGAGTTTGCAGGAAGCAAAGCATCCCTTCGATGCCACGCGCATCTACTGCACGGGCGGCTCGGGCGGCGGGCACGTCACTCAGATGGCGAGCAAGTTCGCCCCGAACACCTTCGCCTGCATCGTGGACCTCTCCGGTATGGCGAGCCTCACCGACGACATCGCCTACCACCTGACCGGCGGAAGTCCGGCAAATGCGCGTTATAGCCGCGACCCCGCCAGCCCGGCCTGGCTCTCCCCCGACATGCAGGAGATTCGCGACCTCGGCAATCCCGCGCACCTCGCGTTGCAGGCCAAGGGTGAGAATCGCTGCAAGATCGTGGTGATCCACGGCGAAGACGACCCCGTCTGTCTCGCCCCGGACAAACATCGCGTGGTGGACGCCATGCGCGCGGCCGGGCTCGATGTCGAATCGCATTTCATCACGAAAGCCGACATCGACGGCAAGCTCATTACGAACTCCGCCCACCAGATCGGCGAGCGGACCTACCTGCTCATGAACTTTGCCGGCAAGTATCTGTCGCCAAAGAGCGATCAAATGCGCCAGCTCACCAAGCCCAATGACTTCGACCGCCGCAGCGTCGTCGCCTACCCGACCAGCACCGGCCTCCACTCAATTTCGTATGCGGGGGATGTCCCGTCACTCACTTTCAGAGCCGTTCCGCACCACTAAACCAAACACCAGGAGATGAAGTCATGCACATGATGGGCCAAGAGGAAATCCAGGAAGTCGCCAAGGTCATCACCAGCCGGCAGTTCATGCGGTACCGCGGCGGCGAGAATGGATACATTGATCGGTTCGAGAAGGACCTGTGCGAGAAGATCGGCGTCAAACACGCGCTCACCGTCAACAGCGGTACCAGTGCGCTCATTTGCGCGCTGGTCGGCCTGGGGCTCGGGCCCGGCGACGAGGTCATCGTGCCGGCGTTCACCTGGGTAGCCACGGCGGTTGCGGTCTTGGCCGTGGGCGCGGTGCCGGTGCTCGCGGAAGTGGATGAGAGCTTGATGATTGATCCGGCCGACATCGAACGGAAGATCACCCGGTACACCAAAGCCATCATCCCGGTCCACATGTCGAATCAGGTGTGCAACCTGGACGCCATCATGCGCATTGCGCGCAAGCATCGCCTGGTCGTGTGTGAGGATTGCTGCCAGGCAGTCGGCTTGACTTACAAGGGACGCCGGGTGGGTTCGATTGGCCACGCGAATGCTTTCAGTTTCAATCAATTCAAGAACATCACCTGCGGCGAAGGTGGCGCGATCTTGACCGATAATGACCGGGCTTATGAGCGCGCGCGGATCTACCACGATTCTGGTTCCTACACGCGCTCCGGCGCATCCAAGTTCCAGGAACCGTTTTTTGTGGGGCAAAACTATCGTGCCAACGAAATCATGGGGGCGATGCTGGGCGTGCAACTCGGCCGGCTCGATGGCATCCTCCGCAACCTGCGCGCGCGGCGGGCGGTCTTGGCCGAGATTCTCTCGAAGTCGAAACGCTTCCAGCTCGGCCGGCATAACGATCCGGCCGACGCGGTCGCGTTGACCATCCAGTTCCCGAACGGGGATGAGGCCAAGCACTTCGTCGCTCAGCAGAGCGGCTCCGTTTCCCGGGCGATTGATTCCGGAATCCACGTCTATACGAATTGGCAGCCGGTCCTGGCACAGGGGGTGTTTCACCCCAAGATGAACCCGTATGCCTGGGCCAAACGCAAGATCCGGTATGCAGCCGACATGTGTCCGCGCACGCTGGAAATCCTGGAACGCACCTGTCAGGTGTCCTTCGCCTACAACTTGCCGATGCCGGAAGTGCGGGCTCTCGGAAAACGGCTATGCAATAAATCAAACTAACGCCCATGCAAAACACCAACCCATTTCAATAGCCGGCCGGCAAGAAGGCCGCCGTCAGCCTGACCTTCGACGATGCGCGCTTGTCAGGGTGATGCGCGGACTTGCCAGGCGCAACCGGCGCAACGTGATATATTCCGTACGGGGCATGGACTTTTTTGAGGAAAGGAACAAAGGATCATGATTGATTTTCATCTTCATTTCGGGAACCTGCAGCGGGAGGGGTATCCGAGCCAGCCTCCCCGGACGGTGGAGCAGACGGTCGACTTCATGGACCGGTTCGGAATCGACCAGGGCGTGCTGTTGCCGCTGGAGAGCCCGGAAGGCGGATGGGGCTATCTCCTGACCGCGGACGTCATTGCGGCGCGTAACCGCTACCCCGAGCGGTTCATCGCCTTTTTCTGCGTGGACCCGCGGTATCCGGCCATCGAGGCCTTTATTGACATGTGCGTCCAGAAACACGGGTGCCGGGGCTGCGGCGAGCACGTGAACGGGCTTCGGTTCAATGATCCGTTGAACAAGCGGATCTACGCGAAGTGCAATGAATACGGGCTTCCGCTCGACTTCGGCGACGATCTGGGCTGCTATGACGAACCGGGCCTGCCGCGGCTGGAAGAGTGCCTGAACGAGTTCCCGCGCGTTTCGTTCTGCGGGCACGGGCCCGGGTTCTGGTCGGCCATTTCCGGCGACGACGACCGCACGATCTCGTACCCGAAGACGCCGGTCCGGCCGGGCGGCGCGCTGGACCGGCTGTTGGCCCGATACGATAACCTTTATCTTGACCTGTCGGCTGGCTCGGGTTTCAACGCCGTGAATCGCGATCCGGAGTTCACTCGCGGTTTTATCGCGCGGCACTGGCGGAAAATGCTGTGGGGCTCGGACTGCTGCTGGATTGGCCAGGCGATTCCCCAGGTCCAGTGGCTGGCGAAGCTGGAGGTGGCGCCGAACGTGAAGGAAGCCATCGCTGACGGGAATGCCCGGACGCTCCTGGGGCTGCCTCCGCAGTGCCGAGTGGAATAACGGCGAAATACGAGAGCGCCCTACCACCACGTGACTGACCCATTACGTTCCAACGGCACGATCGTGTAGAAGCCCTTTCGGATCCGGTGAATGCGGCCGGCGGCCTGGAAACGTTGCAGAGCCTTGGTCAAAGTCTCGGGCGAGGCCGTGACCGCAGTTGCGGCATGATCCCGCGTAAAGGTGTAGCGGGCCTGACGATGCAGACCATCCACGAAAGCCGCCAGATTTGGTTCTTTAGAAGATCGCATATGCGGAAAGCAGCGCAAATGGACTCTTCGTGTCCACTTGTTTTGGTTCACACAATCGTCGGCGGGAGGCATTCTGAACCGCATGCGTTTGGGTTGGGCATTTGCCGGATCATGGAGGGGCCGGTTCTGGCTTTCGCCAATTCCTGCCGCCGTGAAGATTATTCACGTCCGCGCGCCAGGCGCGGCCTTTGTCGGTGAGGCGGCATTTCTGAAGGCGGCTGTTGGGTTCGCCCGGCATACTCATCTCCGACCACTATGCCGCCGCCTGAAATTGCGACTGCCCGGACATGACCGAGAACGATGCCACGGAAGCTCTCGACTTGTCCCGCCTGGTGCGCGACGCAATTCTCAGACTAGGGCTCCAGGCGTCACTGAAAAAGTTTAGTTTCATTGCCAGCAGGACACGGCGCTGACCTGAGTGGCAATAGTCATCGGTACAGCGCGACCATCGCCGTCAGCACGACAATGACGGCAATGACGAAGCCACAGCCAGTTCCGGATTTTAGGATCCAGCTGCAATTGCTGCAATTGCAAAGCATCTCGCGGCTGTCGCGGCTTGACGGACCGCCTCGCGCGGTCCATTATAAAGTTTTGCGACTAACATTAACGCACGCAAACGATAATCCGCCTGGCGCTGCGGATAGCGCTCTGCGAAACGCCTCAGATCTCAAATTTGAAATCTGAAAGTGGCACGACGAAATCCCGAGTGGCAAGAAAGCAGTGAGGAACTATGAGCCGAAAAGAGCAACCCGAGCGTGTTTTCAACACCGACCGCCGGATTCGTCTCGGCATCTGGGGACTGGGGCGGGGAATGAGCTTCTTCGACACCTGCAAGTTCCTCAACATCGACGTCGTAGCCGGCTGTGACTACAACGAACACATGCGGGCCAATTTTCTCACCCATAACCCCGGCGCCTTCGTGACGGCGGACGCCGACGAATTTCTCAAGCAGGATTTCGACGCGGTGCTCCTCGCCACCTTCTGCCCCTCGCATGCCATGGACGCCATCCAGTGCCTGCAGGCGGGCAAGCATGTGCTCTCGGAGGTCACCTCCTTCTTCTCGCTGGCCGAGGGGGTGAAGCTGGTGGAGGAGGTGGAGAAGCGCAAGCTCGTCTACAATCTCGCAGAAAACTACCCGTTCTCCGCCGCCAACATGTGGCTGGCCAACCGCTGGCACGAAGGTCTGTTTGGCGAGCTCATGTATGCGGAATACGAGTACGTCCACGAATGCCGCATGCTGGCTTATACCTATATTGACGGCATTCCGGTCAAGCCCGGACACACCGTACACAACTGGCGCAGTTGGTTCAATTTCCATTACTACTGCACGCATTCGCTGGGGCCGGTCATGGTCATCACCGGCACACGTCCGACCATGGTGGAGACTTTTCCCTGCCGGCAGCAGATCGCCGGGTATCTGGGCAAGAAGGGCGCCGGCAATGGCAGCATGGCGCCTTCGCTCATTCACATGAGCAATGGCGGCATTGTCCGCAACCTCATGGGTGCGGCCACGAACGACAGCCACAGCCAGCGCATCTGGGGGACCCTTGGGGCCTTTACCATCGGCCACGACGGGGTCAAGCTGCGGCTCGGCGCGTCCGGGCAGTCGCCACTGCTGAACATTAATCCCAAGTGGGAAGGCCTCGGGGAGCTCGCGGCCGGGACCGGCCACGGCGGCGGCGACTTCTGGACGCTCTACTACTTTGCCCGTGAAATCTTCACCGGCGAAAAAGGGCCATTCGACATCTACGGCGGCTGCGATGTCACCATCCCCGGTATCCAGTCACTGCGCAGTGCGCTGGAGGGCGGCAAGCCCATGGCGGTGCCGGACTTCCGCAAAAAGGCCGATCGCGACCGCTATCGCAACGATGACTGGCAGCTGGAACGCTACGACGTCAAGCGCGGCGTGTTCGGCGGTGCCAGGCTCAACGCCAAGGCGGCTAATTTCAGCTCCACCATGAAAGACATCGTCATTAATGCCCCGGTGTACCGCGCCTATGCCGACTGGAAGAAGGTGCAGTCCGCCCTGACGCGGCCGGACGAATTCCTGCCGGTGGCCACCAAATTACTGGAGAACTACGACAAACTCGTGGCGACCTACCAGGATGCGCGCGCCATCGTGAACGCCTACCCGAAGTCAGACGGCGCGCGGGTGCTGGCCGAAATGCTGGACGTGGGCGAGGAAAAGAAGGTGCTGGCTCCCGACTTCCTGCCCGCACTCAAGAAGGATGTGGCCGCGCTCAAGAAGAGGTTCGGCGATGGCCTCGCCACGCTGCGGAAGTTCACGAGCTCAGCCCTGTTGCCGGTCAAGGCGCGCATTGCCGCCGCAGTGTATCCGGCCAAGAACCTCGCGTTCTCGGCGGTTGAGCACAACGCCGACTATGGGTTCCATGATATCCGACCGCGCTACGCTGGCAAGACCAAGCTCGACGGACTGATCTACGCCCGCGGCATCTTCACGGCGAAAAAGGAGGGCGCCGGACAGCTCCGCATTGGCGCCGACGGCCCCTTCAAGGTCTTTGTCAACGGCCAGGAAGCCGGCGGCAATCCGAACGCGACCAATCCCACCAGCGCGCAGCTCATGAACCTGCCGGTTGCCTGGAAGAAGGGTAAGAACGAAATCGTCCTGGCCATGCGCACCAATGACGGCAAGGCCTGGGGCTTCATGGCTTCGGCGTCGGCGAAATAGGCGCTGGCCTGGATGATTCACGAAGGACGAATCGGGTCAGGCGAGAGAAGGCGGCATCCGCAAGGCGCGCTCTGGTACATTTGCCCGGTGAACGGATCATCGAACTACGGCTCGGCGATCCATCACCGGACTACGATGCCGAACCAATCAACTTGTCCTCCATAGCTTTAGAGTAGGAGAATGTTGTACGCGACCGACTAGACCATTGCGCGTGGATCGGCCTGCATTTGTCCTGCTTCTTCAACGCAAAACAAGCGCCTGCCGGGCATCAGGCAAGTCATAAACAGGAGTGCACATGAAGGATGTGGATTGTCTGCGGGCAGCCGCGCTGTTCTCGCTGTCTTTACTGATGACATCGGCGACTCAAGCCGCCGACTATGTCATCACCCTGCCCGAGTTGCTGAATCACCATTGGCAGCACGAACTGGTCACCTATCCGTTCAGCGCGGATAAAGACGCCTGCGCCACGAATTCGGTGCAGTTAACCGGCCCCGGCGGCCGGTTGCCGGTGCAGCTCGCCGGTGTGGAGCTGTGGCCGGGCACCACGTCTGTGAAGTCCGCGGCCCTCGCTTTCGTCGTGGAAGATCTTCCTGCACTGGCGACGCAAAGCTTTACCGTGGCTTACGGCCCCGCACCCGTCGCAAAGGCGGTGGGAATGCCGGATCTGACGGTGAAGCGCGGGGCAGACCGCGTGGAAGCCACCACCAGCCGCTTCGGCGTGCGTCTGCTCCTGGGCGAGAAGGCCTTTGATCCCGCGGTGGCGGCAAGCAACGTGCCCGGCCCGGTTCTGGCCATGCGCCTCGCCGACGGCACCTGGTTCGGAGGCAGCCGCCTCTACGGGAACACCCCCATTGCCGGGTACTCCGCTCGCCTCACGGAAGCCGGCCCGGTCCTGCTGCGCGTCGAATGCCTCTATCGCTACGCGGATGGCCGAACGAACGCCATCACCATGCAGCTCAACGCGCAGGGCAACCGCGTCTATTACATCACGCACGTCCCTCGAGGACAGCCTCAAGATGGCTGGGAGATTTCGCTGAGCGGCCTGCCGCCGCTGGCCTTCCAGTTCATGCCGGAGCAGGTGAGCCTCCAGCCACGGACACACGCAATCAAAGGGTGGAAGGAGCGCGAAATCGCCGACTACCCTGCAGGCCTCATCTCGAATCTGACGCCCTGGGGAGACTGGGTTGACGAATTCACACAGACCACGCTCTTTCTGGCTTTCCTCGACAAGCGGCCGGCATCGAAAAGCGCAGGGCTCATGGACTCTGTCAAGGACCCGGAGACGGCGGTTGACCTCGACGGCGCGCCCGCCAGCGAGCCGGACGGCCGCGAGCTGGTCATCCGGCGCCTGGACGCAGGCGCCTGGGTCACGCCGGGAAGCGGCGTCTCGCGAGAGCAAGCCCAGGTGCCGCTGATCAAGGCGGAGGATGGGACCCTGTCCCTGCGCATCAGCAACAAAGCCGGCGCCCGTCAGTGGACCATCGGCGAGAATCCATACTACCTGGCGAAGCTCGTGAAAGTCCAGAATCCCACCAGCACCATGCAGGACGACCTGGAGGATTTGAATGTCATCAAGGACATGGTTCTGGACTGGCCCGCCACCGGGCCGAAGCACCCGAGCCTGCTTCTTGATGCGAACGACTTTGCCAAGGCAGGAGAGCGGAACCCTGTGGCGCTCAAGAGACTGCAGGACGCGAAGACGCTGCGCTCAGACCTGGGTTCCTATGTCTTCTTCGACAGCATGCGCCATGCGGCAGCCGTGATCTGCCAGTATGACGCGCTGATCGACTCCAGCTTGATCGCCCCGCAGGAGCGCCGTGTGCTCCGGGCCCAGATGGCGTACCTCGCCTACCGGCTGGCCAGCCCGGCCAACTGGTCGACTGCGCACGGCTACAACTCCGGCAACCCGAACATGACGGTGGCGCATCTCGTCAACCAGGGCCTCGCGGCTAGCGTGCTCAGCGATCACCCGATGGCCAAGGAGTGGGTCGCTCTGCCGATGGCGAGCATGAACGGCTGGTTGGACGGAATCGACGACGCCGGACACTGGCCAGAAAGCTCCCACTATGCGCGCGTCTCGGAATCCAAGATGGTCTACTTCTCCATTGCGACCCACCGCGCCGGACTGTACCCCTTTCTGGACGATCCGCGTTTCAAGCGCATGGTGCTCTACTACGAACGCACCATGACTCCGCCCGACCCCCAACGGCCGATGGGCCCACCCGGCAAACAACTCCTGCCAAGGGTCACGCCTCCGTATGGCCGCGGAGGCAATGGCGAGAGCGAGGGCCTCGGCGGCATGGTGGCCAAGGCCACAGAGAAGCTGGACCCCGGATTCTCCCGCATCCTGCAATGGAGCTATGCCGGCTCGCAGTTCAGCACACAGTTCGGCGAAGATATGTTCGGATATGACCAGCTCATGACAGACCCGGCACTGCCGAAAGAACAGCCCGACTGGCGCTCGGAACTGCTGCCAAGGGTCGGCGCGCTCTTCCGCAGCGGGCTTGGCTTGCCGGAAGAAAACTATCTCCTGATGATCAGCAAGTACGCCACCAACCCGGATGGCGAGATCTGGCCGTCGGAGACGGGCGCGATCACCACCTGGTTCGACCACGGAAAGCCGCTCACCCGGGTCTTTCCCGCCGGCAGCAACTATGGATATCTGAACGGCCTGCTGCTCAACCGCGTCATGCTGGCAACCCGCTACCAGCGGGGAAAGCGTGTGGCAGGCGGCTAC
>JBAXJV010000038.1:0-13733 GCA_037137675.1 bacterium
ATACTCACCCACATGAAATGGTCAACAGCCTGGGCGTTTTTTGCCGTCCTGATGCCGCTTGTCAGTAGCGGACAGACGACGGGCGTTTCGTGCGCAGCGGCGCAAACGTCCACCCCGGCGGTCGTGATAATGCGCACGCCGGCGGTGGCGGGGACTTTTTATCCCGGCGAGCCGCGCGCGTTGCGGACGACGGTGGTGGATTTGTTGACAGCTGCTGCGCCAACCAATGCGCCGGCCGGCCGGCTGCTGGCGGCGATCGTGCCGCACGCGGGTTATCGCTTTTCTGGGCCCACTGCGGCGGCTGTTTTCAATCGGGTTCCAACGAGCGGGGTGGCGCGGGTGCTGATTCTGGCGCCCAGTCATCGGATGGCTTTTCACGGCGTGGCGCTGCCGGATTTGGCGCTGGGTGCCTACCGCACTCCGTTGGGCGATGTGCCGGTGGACCGCGTGGCCTGTACAGCACTGTCAGCCTCAGGACCGGTTTTTGTGCAGCTGACAGGCGCCGACGTGCGTGAGCATGCCATTGAAGTCGAGCTGCCGTTTCTGCAGGTGGCACTGGAATCGTTTCAACTTGTGCCGCTGATTTGCGGAACATTGACAGACGCGGAGGTGACGGTTTGCGGCGCAGCCGTGGCTCGTCTGTTGGACGATCGGACACTTGTTGTTGCTTCGTCCGACTTTACCCACTACGGGCCGAATTACGCCTTCACCCCCTTTCGCGATGACATTCCGCGCCAGCTGGACGTCTGGCTCGAAGAAGCCTGCGCGCCGCTGGCGGCGCTGGACCGGCCCGGGTTCGAGCGCCATCTCCAGTCCACCAGCGACACAATTTGCGGGCAGGCGCCGATTCGCATTCTGCTAGCGGCGCTGGAGGCGGCGGGGCGTCCCTTGACGGGGCAGATCCTGGCGACGGCCACTTCGGGGGATATTACGGGAGGGTTTGAGAATTCGGTGTCGTACGCGGCAATTGGTTACTTTTCGACAAACAGTCCGGCGCTAACGCCGGCCATGGAGGTGCGCATGAAAATTCAGGAACATCGCAACGGAACTTGGACGCCGGGCCTGACGCCGGCTGAGCAGGCGACGCTCTTCGCGATCGCTCACGATACGCTGGTCTGGTGTACGCAACCACATACCAACGCGTTTCCCTTCGACGCTTACGAGCTCACGCCGGCTATGCTGACCAATACGGCAACTTTCGTAACGTTAAAAGTCTCCGGCAATCTGCGCGGCTGCATCGGATCTCTGGAGCCGCACGAGCCGCTCTATCTTTCCGTGCATCACAACGCCGTGCAGGCGGCCTTGCAAGACCCGCGCTTTCAGGCCGTGCGCGCGTCGGAAGTAAGCCGGATTCATCTGGCTGTGTCGGTGCTCAGTCCAATTCGCGCGATTGCATCGCTGGAAGATTTTACGCCTGGCCGGCATGGCATTATTCTTACCAAAGGCCGGTCGCGCGCCGTTTATCTGCCAGAGGTGGCCACCGAACAGGGCTGGACCCGCGATGAAACGCTGAGCTCGCTCAGCGAAAAGGCCGGGCTGCCGCCCGACGCCTGGCGCGCAGGTGCGCATTTCCAGCTTTTCGAGAGCGTTGTGCTTAGTCAGGTGGCGCCGTGATCAACAACCTGACTGACAACGAATTGCTCCCGCTGGCGACTGGCGACCCGTGGCTGGAACCTTTCGATGGCGCACTGCGAGCACGGCAGGCAAATGCGGCAGCGATGGCGGAACGTTTAACCGGTGGCCGGGTGCTGGCAGATTTCGCGGCGGGTCATGAATATTTCGGACTGCATCGTACGCCTAACGGTGGCTGGGTGATGCGTGAGTGGGCGCCAGCGGCGATCTCGCTGCATCTGATTGGGCCGTTCAGTCAATGGCGGCCCGATCCGGCCTTTGCCATGCGGCGCATTAATGAGCAGGGCATTTGGGAGGCGTATCTGGCGGAAGGGGTGCTCAGCCACGCCATGCATTATAAATTATGGATGGCCTGGCCAGGCGGGGCGGGAGAACGGATTCCAGCGTGGACGCGACGGGTTGTGCAGGACGAGCACACAAAGGTTATATCAGCTCAGGTTTGGGATCCTGCCGCGACTTACAGCTGGCGTTACGCGCACGTGCAGCGCCGCGCCAACGCCGCGCTGATTTACGAGGCGCACGTCGGGATGGCACAGGAAGAATCCAAAGTCGGCACCTATCGCGAATTTCGCGAACGCGTATTGCCGCGAATTGTGGATGCGGGATACAACACCCTGCAACTCATGGCAATCGCCGAGCATCCTTACTACGGTTCGTTTGGCTACCACGTCAGCAGTTTTTTCGCCGCCTCGTCGCGTTTTGGCACGCCGGAGGAACTCAAGGAACTGGTGGATGCTGCGCATGGCGCAGGGCTGGCGGTGATCATGGACCTTGTGCATTCACATGCCGTGAAGAATGAGATCGAAGGTTTAAGCTGCTTCGACGGCACGCTGCATCAATATTTCCATGCCGGCCCGCGTGGCCAGCATGTGGCCTGGGATTCGCGCTGTTTTGACTACGGTAAGCCTGAAGTGCTGCACTTTTTGCTGTCGAACTGCCGCTTTTGGCTGGACGAATACCATTTCGACGGTTACCGCTTTGACGGTGTTACCAGCATGATCTATCTGGATCACGGGCTGGGTCGTCCATTCGGTAATTATGCAGATTATTTCAACGGCACGGATGAGGATGCGATCGCCTACCTGACGCTGGCCAACCGCTTGATTCACAGCGTCTGTCCGGATGCGCTCACGGTCGCTGAGGATGTCAGTGGCCTGCCCGGACTGGCTGCCCCCGAGTCGGCGGGCGGGGTTGGTTTTGACTACCGGCTTGCGATGGGCATTCCAGATTTCTGGATCAAGCTGATCAAGGAAATGCCCGATGAGCGCTGGGATGTGGCGCGCCTTTATCACGAGTTGACCAACCGGCGCAGGGACGAACGGTCCATCGGATATGCCGAATCGCACGATCAGGCGCTGGTGGGCGACAAGACCATAGCGTTCCGTTTGATGGATGCGGCCATGTACACCCACATGAGTGTGGTGCAGTCCAGCCTGCTGGTGGATCGCGGCATGGCGCTGCATAAAATGATCCGCCTGGTAACATTGGCCACTGCCGGTCATGGCTATCTCAACTTCATGGGCAACGAATTCGGACACCCCGAGTGGATTGATTTTCCGCGCGAAGGCAATGGCTGGAGCTGCTATTACGCGCGCCGGCAATGGAGCCTGCGCAATGATCCTGATTTACGTTACCGTTTCCTGGCGGAATTCGACAAAGCCATGCTTGCGCTCGTTGGCCGCGCGGGGCAAGGGCTTGACGCTGCCGGTCCGCAGTGTGCGATAGCGCATACTGGGGATCAGGTGCTTGCCTTTGCACGCGGACGGCGGATTTTCGTGTTCAACTTCAGTCCCGACCGCTCATTCACAGATTACGGCGTGCCCGTGGCGCCGGGAAATTACCGGCTCAAGCTGGATAGTGACAGTCCGGACTTTGGCGGGCACGGGCGTGTGGCACCGGGGCAGTGCTACCTCAGCGAACCCGTGCGCGAAGGCCGCCGCACCATCCGCCACCAGATCAAACTCTACCTGCCCACCCGCACCGCGCTGGTGCTGGAAGAAAGGCTGTAGACTGTTAGGAAAACCGAACTGCGTACAAGTCGGACCGACATGCTGATAGCCTACAGCCTTCCGCCTAAACAACCTGTACTCACAGCAGCAAGCCGGCGTGGAAAGCTTCGATGTTAATCTCCACCAGGCTGCCGTGTCGGCGCTTGAGCATAGCGGTGATGCCGGACTCAATGTCGGTGGGTGGAACAAGTTTGCGTCGTGCAAGGAAAGCGCCCAGCATCACCAGATTAGCGACGCGCGTGTCACCCAGTTGATTGGCGCGCTCGCTCGCAGGAATGCCGACGCATTGCGCGTTGCATTGGCAATCCGGGCAGAGCGAGCAATTGAACACGGTGAGTCCGCCGGGAAGCATGCTGTTCCGGTAGCGTGTAATACTCGCAGGGTTCATAAGCAGCATTGAATCGAAAGTCGCGGCGACCGGCGAGGCGATTTCGTTCGGCGAAAGACAGATTTGGCAATTGGAGGTGCCGCCACGGACTTCCGCGCCGTAGGACGGAAAGAAGGTCACATGTCTCGCAGTCTTGAGCGCTGCCTGCGCAAGCAGCTTGCCGATCAGCAGAATACCCTGACCGCCCGAGCCGGCGATCAGAATGTGCTCTTCTTTCATAGCGGCTTGCCTTCCTTCCGGAACACCTGCACGGGAAAGGCCGGTATCATCTGATCGTGTACGAATTTAAGACCGTCGCCTGGCGTAAGGCGGAGACAGACCGGGCATGGCGAGAGAATCTCGACAAACGAGTAGCCTTTTCCTTCCACCTGCGACTGGAAAGCCGTCAGCAGTGCGCGGCGGGCGCGGCGCACGCCAATGGGACCGTCCAGCGCCACACGCTCGATATACCAGGGGCTCGCCAGCGTGTTGATCAACTCGCACATACGGATGGGCGGCCCCATGGTGCTGACGTCGCGGCCATCTGGACAGGTGAGGGTTTTCTGGCCGATCAGGCTGGTTGGCGCCATCTGGCCGCCGGTCATGCCATAAACGGCATTATTGACAAAAACCACCGTGATATGTTCGCCGCGGTTGGCGGCGTGGATCGTTTCGGCCATGCCGATGGCGGCCAGATCGCCGTCACCCTGATACGAGAAAATAATGCGGTCCGGCAGGCAGCGCTTAAGGCCTGTTGCAACGGCGGCGGCGCGTCCGTGCGCGGCCTCGGTAACATCGCAGCGGAAATAGTTGTAAGCCAGCACAGCGCAGCCAACTGGCGCAATACCAATGGTGCGCTCGCGGATTCCCAGTGTATCGAGTGCTTCGGCCACGAGCTTGTGAACGATGCCATGCCCGCAACCGGGACAGTAGTGCGTATGGGCATCAGTCAGCGATGCGGGCCGCGCTGCCAGAACCCGCGCGCCTCGGCTGCTGGCACCTGAAGAAGATTTGCGGGCCGCACTCATCGGCGACTCCTTGTGCGTGCGACGCGTGGTGGCTTCAAGAGGTCGCTCAGGGAATTGAAGATCGTTTGTTCCTCGGGTACGCCGCCACCCATGCGGCCTTCGAAGCTGACAGGGGTCAAGCCGTTGACTGCCAGACGGACATCTTCCAACATTTGTCCGGCGCTCATTTCCACCACCAGAATCCCTCGCACGCGGCGCGCCAGAGCGGCCAGAATGTCTGTCGGGAACGGCCATAGCGAAATTGGCCGCAGCAGCCCGACGCGCAATCCTTCGGCGCGGGCGCGGGCGACCACCCCCTTGGCGATGCGGGCGCAGGTCCCGTAAGCCACCAGCAGCACCTCGGCGTCACGCGTCGCGCGTTCTTCGAAACGTACCTCGGCGGCGGTAATGCGGCGGAACTTTTCCTGAAGGCGGAGGTTATGCTGCTCCAGCACGCCTTCTTCCAGAAACAGCGAGCGGATGCACTGCGGTTCCCTTCCGTTGGCGCCGGTTAGTGCCCAAGGTTTCGGAGGCGGCGGTTTGCATTGCCTGATCGAGGGTGCGCAGGGTTCCATCATCTGGCCCAGGCGCCCGTCCGCGAGGACCATCACGGGCGACCGGTAACGGTCGGCCAGATCGAACGCGTCCATTGTAAGATCATGCATTTCCTGAACTGAATCCGGCGCCAGCACGGGCATGTGGTAATCGCCATGCCCGCCACCCTTGGTGGCTTGAAAATAATCGCCTTGCGCCGGCGCGATATTGCCGAGGCCCGGGCCGCCGCGTTGAACGTTGACGATAACCGCCGGCAATTCAGTGCCCGCCAGAAAAGAGATGCCCTCCTGCTTGAGGCTGATGCCGGGTGAGGAGGAGCTGGTCATGGCGCGCTTGCCGGCGGCGGCGGCCCCGAACACCATATTGATGGCCGCGACTTCGCTTTCCGACTGTATGAACACCCGTCCGGTCTCAGGCATGTGCTTGGCCATGTAGGCGGTCAGCTCGTTTTGCGGCGTAATGGGATAGCCAAAATAGGCGTCGCAGCCGGCGCGAATAGCGCCAGCTCCAACGGCGTCGTTGCCGGTGATCAAGACACGCTGGTCGAGGGTTACCCCTTTCGTTGCGTGATCATGATGGCGGCGTCTGGACACATGTCCGAGCACTGCAGACATCCGATGCAATCCTCCTGGTGAAGTACTACGGCAAAATGGTGACCGCAGGCGTTTAGCCTTTCCGTCATACCAAGCACCTGCCGCGGGCAGACATTAACGCAAAACTCGCAGCCCTTGCAGCGTTCGCAGTCCACCTTAACAGTATATGTAAGTGTATCGAGTACCATAGCTGCGGTCATTATCGCGCGCATACGGACTTTTAGTCGAGCATAAAATCGCCTTTACACGGAAGGTGCGACTATCGGAGAATCACCGCTTCATCGTAATCATCATGTGCTGCTGAATTACGATTCAGATGAGGGCCGTTGCTGTGGCGTCGCTGATTAAAAAGAGAAAAACCGTGTGGATGCGTGTCATTCTGGCGCTGGCCGTGGCCTGTGTTGGCGCCGGATCAGCGCTGGCCCGCGAGTGGGTCGTGGCCCCGGATGGCGACGACGACGCGCTTGGCACCGCTGCAGCGCCCCTGCGTACACTAGCTGCGGTGTGTGCGCTGGCGACCAATGGCGATCTCTGCCTTGTGCGGCCAGGTCGCTATCTTGAGCCCTTGCGTCCAGCCAAATCCGGTCGCGCGGGACGTCCAATCCGGTTCGTGAGTGCGTCTGAGGGCCGCGCGGTATTGGCGCGTCCGGACGATTGCGGCAGTACTGGCAGCGTCCGTGTGGCAAAGCGTGCCTATGGCGTGGATTTGACCGACCGTGCGCAAATAGAAGTGCTGGGGTTCACTCTGGATGGAGTTGCTGCAACGCTGGCCGGAGCACGCCACTGCCTGCTCGATGGCGTGACCATTCGCGGGGTAACGGCAGAGTGGGGGGCTTTGGCGACCAATAGCAGCGGAGCAAGCACCCCCGCCGCGCTTGCCATGGGCGGGAGCGATAACGAGTTTCGCGGCGGTACGATTGCAGCATGCGATGTGGCTGCAGTGGTGATGGCGCCCGATAGCACAGGTCAGCGGATCGTCAACAGCCTGATTGAGGAGGTGGGCCGGAACGGCGATGCAGCGCTGTTTGTGACGGGTGCTGGGGCTCAGGTGCTGCATTGCACAGTGCGCAGATGCGGAGGCCAGGCGCTGGATGCCGGAGGACTGCGTAACGGGCTGATTGAATTTAACGACCTGAGTGGCGGTGGACGCGCCGACGGGACGGCGTTGGTGACGCTGGACGGTGATGGACGGGGTACGGCGGTGGCTTGGAACTGGATTCACGACGCGCGCGGAGCGGCCGCCTCGGGGCTGCGCCTGGCCGGGGCGCAGAATATGATTGTGCATCACAACGTGATCTGGAATATCCCCGGCGCGGCCTTGCGCGTGGAAGCCCCCGGCGGGTGGCATGTGATTTATCACAACACCACCTGGGCCACAGGTGTTTCAGTGGCGCTCGTCGCAGGCGCGGCGAGCACCAACCGGTTGACTTTAACCGCCTGCCGATTTGTGAATAACCTTTTACCGTCCGGCATTGAGACGGCGCCGGCGCTGGAAATGCGTTTTGGCGTGTGGCAGGGAAACGCTACAAACCCCGTGCCCGGTTTTGTGAATGCGGCGGACGGCGATTTCCGGCTGACCGCCCAATCCCCCTGCGTGGATGCCGGAGCTCAGGCGGCTGAAGTGTTGGACGAGTATGTCGGCACAGCTCCCGATCCGGGCGCCTACGAGTTTGGCCGTCCCGATTGGGTGGCGGGTTGTGAGCGGACGGCAATCAGGCGACAGGAGACGGGAGTCAGCATTGAGGAACGCCATTAGATTGCCCGGTCATGACGGAAGGGGAAGATTGGGAAACCACGAAACACGCGAAAGACGCGAACAAGACGACTGAACACTGCCCCCTGAACACCGCCCCTGAACACCGAACACCGAACACCTAACACCTAACACCTAACACCGAACACTGAACACTAAAGGACGCCGATTGATGAGTAATAATGCTGAGTTGATCGTGGCTCTGGATGTTTCTGACGGGGATACGGCTTGTGCTGCGGCGGCGCTGCTGCCAGCGGAGGTGCGTTGCGTAAAAGTGGGGCTGGAGCTGTTCTGCGTCACGGGGCCGGCGGTGCTGGAGCGCCTGCGGGCGGCAGGACGTGAGGTTTTTCTGGACCTCAAATTCATGGATATTCCGCGCACCGTTGAACGGGCCGTGACGTCGGCCGGACGTAGCGGTGCGTTTATGATGACAGTTCACGCTTCGGGCGGGCGGGCAATGCTGACAGCCGCCGCCTTGGCAGCGAAGGCGCTTGGTCCACAACGACCGAAAGTGGTGGCCGTGACTGTGTTAACCAGTCTCGACCGCAATGACTTGCAGGAGCTTGGTGTTCAACGGGAACCATCCGATCAAGTTTTGGCGCTGGCCGATCTGGCGCTGGCCTGCGGTTTGGATGGTTTGGTCTGCTCAGCGCAGGAGGTGGCGGCGCTGCGCCGTCGCCTCGGACCGGACCCGATTCTGGTGACTCCCGGTATTCGTATGGCAGAGGGTGTGGTAGGTGACCAGAAGCGTGTAGCGACTCCGGCGGCCGCAGTGCGCGCGGGAGCCAGTTATCTGGTAGTTGGACGTCCGATATTGGAAGCCGCCGATCCAGCCTCTGCCGCCCGCACGGTCTTGGCGGAAATGGGGAGCTGCTCAGGCGGCTAGGCTGTTATTATGGAAAAAGGAAGGCTTGTACTGCCTTATAATAGTGGGGTAGCATGTTGCAGTGATTTGCTACGCAGCATTCAGCTTTTTTAACTTCTGAATTCTGCATTCTAAATACTGTTTGCTTTGAGGTGCTGAGATGCCAAAGTTTCACTATACGGCCATGGATTCGAAGGGGCGCGAAGTCGAGGGTGTTCTGGATGGCGAGAACGAGGCGCGCGTAATTGCAGTAATTAAAGAGAAAGGCCTTTTCCCTACAAAGGTTACGGGTGTTGCCCGAAAACAGAGTGGCCCCGCCCGGCCAGGTCAGGCCGGGAAGAGTTCCAAGGCGGGCAGCAGCGGTATGCAAACCGAAATCCGCATGCCCAAGTTCATCGAACGTTTTTTTGAGGGACGGGTCAAATCCAAACAGCTGGCAATTTTTACCCGGCAGCTGGCCACGCTGGTGGATGCCGGTCTGCCTTTGCTGCGGGGCCTGCATGTGCTCCAGCGTCAGGAACAACATCCCGCCCTGCGCCGCGCCGTGACCGGCATGGCGGAATCTGTCGAAAGTGGCAGTACCTTCGCCGAGGCCATGGCCCAGCATCCGCGCGTGTTCAGTATGTTTTTTGTCAATATGGTCAAGGCGGGTGAGGTTTCGGGCGCTCTGCATACAGTGCTTTCACGGCTGGCCGAGTTTCTTGAAAAATCCGAGCGCATCAAGAATAAGGTGCGTGGCGCGATGGTCTACCCGATCGTGGTCGGATGCGTGGCGGTGCTGATTGTTTCCGTGCTGATGGTCGTGGTGGTGCCGAAGTTCGACGAAATTTTCAAAGACCTGCTGGCGGGCGCCCCAATGCCTGCCCTGACCATGGCGGTCGTGGGGTTCAGTAAGCTGATGATGCATCAGGGCTGGATTGCCGTGATTGTAGTCGGAGCGGGGGTATTTCTGTGGAAGTTGTTCGCCCGGACCCCTACCGGCAAGGTCTTGCTGGACAATATCAAACTGCGCCTGCCGGTGTTTGGTTCGCTCGTGCGCCGTACGGCCATCGCCAACTTCACGCGTACGCTGGGCACTCTGCTCACCGGCGGTGTGCCGATTTTGCAGGCGCTCCACATCGTGCGCGATGTAACCACCAATGCAGTGCTGGCGAAAGCCATTAATCAGGTCCACGACAGCGTTAAGGAAGGCGAAACCATTGTGACGCCGATGGAGGCCTCGCACGTTTTCCCGGGCATGGTGGTCAGCATGATTCAGGTGGGTGAGGAAACCGGCGCCCTGCCGGAGATGCTGATGAAAATCGCGGCGACTTACGACGACGAAGTTGACGCCGCCGTCGAGGGTCTGACTTCGATCATCGAGCCGATCATGATTATTTTGCTGGCGGGCGTGGTAGGCACAATTGTAATTGCCATGTTTCTGCCGATGATTTCGATTATTGGCAAGTTGAGCGGGTAGGAGGAGAGTAGGCTGTTAGACTGTAGGCTGTTAGGCTATTAGGAAAACTTTGGAGAATGCATCTGAATTCCTAACAGTCTAACAGTCTAACAGTCTACAGCCTAACAACCTGAGCAACTATAACGGACAAAGGACGGTTACTATGAAAGCACATAGGAGCGGCTTTACGCTGATCGAGTTGCTGGTTGTGATTGTGATCATTATAATTTTGATGGGGATCGCCTTGCAGGTGGCCAAAACTGCAGCCGATCGTACCAGGCGCGCACAAACCGTTAGAACTATGGAAGCCTTGCGCAACGCTCTGGCTGGATTCTATGCCGCTTATGGACAGTATCCGCCGAGCGATGCAAACAACAGCACGGAAGGTACATATCCGGGGGCAGGGGTGATTCCGCCGCCGGGCGATGACGTTCTGCGTAACGGTTCGAGTCAGTGGACGAACTTTGTTGGCAGCACTTTCCACCAAGGGCTGATGTACTACCTGATGGCATATACTTTCACTCCGGTCGCTGCGATCTACGAAAACGATCGCAACCTGCCGTCGGTTCCACATTCAACGGAGGTAGCAACCGCTGCGCGCTGGAGCCATTATCTCGTTGACGTCCCCGGCATTGTCGGCGGGGGCGGCGCTGGCACCAACAACTTTTCACAGTTTGCGGGTCAAGGCCAGAGCGTGCCGTATACAAACACTGGCGGGAGAGCCCTTGATGGCTGGGGCTCAAGCATTTGCTATTCGTCGGCTCCGCCCAATCAAGCTTATCGTTTGTGGTCGGTTAACATGACAAACGGCTGGGAGGAGTAACGGCATGCGACGACCATCTTCCGCCTTTACACTGATCGAATTGCTGGTTGTAATGGCCATCGTTGGCATCCTGATGGGCATGCTGTTTCCGATTTTCGGAGCTATGCGCACGCGGGCCAAAATCACTAAGGCCCGCCATGAGGCGGGGCAGATAGCAATTGCCTGGAAGGCTTATCAACTGAAGGAACGGACGCTGCCTGGCACATTGAACACTGACAGGGATATGGATGCAAATGCCTGGGCCAGCCTGACTCCTTATATAGAGACGACGAATCTCATGGTCTATGTTGGAGGCGTGCCGTCTGACCCCTGGGCCAGTTTGTACAAAGTGCGTTTAGGGGATACGGATCGCGATATCAAGGTTTGGTCATGCGGGCCGGACAGGAGCTCCGGGGATACCAGTTCAACTAACGGGGGCGACGATGTGCGCAGTTGGTAAATCGCGTTTGCGGGCGGGTTTCACGTTGATCGAATTGCTGATGGTCATGGTGATCATCGGCATTTTATTCGGAATCCTGATGCCGGTTGTAAACGGCATGAAGCAGCGCGCCCTTGCTAAAAAACGTGAAGCCGAGGTGCAGCTGATCGCCTGCGCAATCCGCAACTACCATGCCGAAAACGGGGTCTGGCCTGGAAATCCACAGGGCGGCACTTTTGACAGCAACAATCTGACGGCAATGTTTAACGCGCTTTGCAATAACAGCCCGCCGCTGCTTGATTCCAATAACTTGACCAGCGTTGGATGGACGATCACCATTGTCAGCAACACGGTGACGGTGCAGTGAAGGGAAACCAGGTGGATAGGCTGTAGGCTGTTAGGCTGTTAGGAAAACCTGGGAAACGAAACACTGCCACGGATTACACGGATGAGAAATGGTAATAAAAGACAGCATTCAGAACGCGGGATGCTGTATTCTGACTTCCTAACAGCCTCACAGTCTACAGCCTAAACAACCTGAGCTTCAACAAGTGAACAATCAACGCTCCAACATACGCGACCGTGCCCGTCGGGGATTCACCCTGATGGAACTGCTGACCGTGATGGTGATCATGGCATTGATGATGAGCATTGCGGCGGTCAGTTTTTTCAGGGCGCGGCAGGGCGCGGAAATGCGTGGAGCCGTGCGTGCGGTGCAGACGACGATCTCGCTGGCCCGCCAGCAGGCCGTGGTCAAACGCACGAAGATACGCCTGACATGCGCGAGCACTTACATGGTTTTAGAGGCTGTGCGTAGTAGCGCTACGAACACGGCGCATGCTACAAAATACCTGCCACCCTTGATTACCTTTGTGTCGCCTGCCACTTTTAATTTCAACCCTGACGGCTCTGCAGAAGGTGCCATAAGTATCGGTCTGACCCAGCAGGGCGGGTCGTCAACCACTCTCGTCTTTAACCCCTTGATCGGCGCTATGGTGGAATAGGATATCCGCATGCCATCTAACACCACCCAATATTCTGGAAATCGAACTGGTTTCACGCTCATTGAAGTGAGTTTGGCCGTGCTGGTGCTTGGTTTAGGATTGATGGTGGCATTTGGTCTTTTCCCAGCTGGCGTGCGGCAGAACGAGGAAAGCACCGCTGACACCCGCGCCGCGCTCTTTGCGGACTACGTATTGAATGGCATGCAGGCCAACGCCGCCACAATTACGAACTGGAGTGATTGGACTGCCGAGGCCTCAAACTTTCAGGATATTTTGGGCGGGGCTGGCATGCCTGTTCTCAATGCCGATTTGGCTGCCGTCCAGAACACCGCGCCGTTAGCAGGAGTATCCATCACATGGCCCTCCTCAAGTACGCAAAAGCTTCGCTATCGCTTGACCATGGGCGGCGCCGTCGGCACGCGTGTTTACACCGCCACCCTGTTGGTCAAGGATCTTGATGACGGATCGGCGTTCGACCCGGCGGACGGCGTCTTTTACACTGAATTTATTTTCAAGGGGATGTGAATGTGAGGAAATCCGCTTTCACGCTGATCGAGCTTCTGACCGCGATGGCGATTCTGGTGATCATTGTGATGATCGCGTTGAAAATCTTTTTGCAAAGCAGCACAGTCTGGAACGTCTCCAGCACCAGGGCGAGGATCAACATGCTGGGCCGCGCCGCCGTGGACTATGTCTCCCAAAAACACGCGGTGACGACTGATGCGGCTACCGTTACGATAGGTGTTTTAGGTGTTGCTTCACCAACCACCATCATGGAGAGTGGCCTGACGCCCAGCCGGACATTGTCGGTCAAAGTGACGTTGACGTTGCCGGTGAACGATCCGTTGCGGGCTATCGGTGCGGTTCGGGTGCGCTCCGGAGGAGCTGATAAAGTTCTTAATACTGGTGACGATATTAATAGCTGGAATTGAGCCTTTACCATGATCGATCGGAATCGAAATAAAGCCTTGGCACGACGGACCGCTGCGCTCCGCAGCGCCGTTGTGGCGCGTCGGCATGGATTCACGCTGGTGGAGTTGCTGGTAGTGATGGTGATCATCGGGTTGCTGGTGGCCTTGTTGTTGCCGGCCCTTTCTGCCGCACGGCAGCAGGCGCGCAAAGCGCGGGCGAAGGCGGAGGTGCGCCAAATGGTGGTTGCGTTGACCGCTTATCGAAACGACAATCCCGGGTCAACACCTACGGTGGAAGATATTCGCGGAAGGTACATGGATATCCCCGCCAATTTCGTTGATCCTTGGGGTCAGGCAT
>JBAXJV010000039.1:0-13471 GCA_037137675.1 bacterium
ATTCCAATCCGGCGGAGCACATTATTGCCCGTATCGGCCAGGTAAAGGTTGCCGGAGGAATCCGTATCAAGTCCGCCAGGGTTAGAGATCTTGGCGTTGGTCGCCGCGCCGCCGTCGCCAGAAAATCCTTGCGTCCCCGTACCTGCAAACGTGGAAATTATACCGCTCGGGTTGATCATGCGAATACGGTACCCAGGCCACTCGGCCACGAAAACGTTGCCAGCCACATCCACTGTAATAGCTATTGGTTGATTCAACTTGGCGCTGGTCGCCGCGCCGCCGTCGCCTGAAAAGCCCGACGTTCCCGTGCCCGCGATTGTGCTGATAATCCCGTTCGTATTCACCTTGCGAATGCGGTTACCATAGTATTCGCTAATGTAAATATTTCCGGCCGCATCGGCCTTCACGCCAGACGGCCCGTTTATGCCCGCACTGGTCGCCGCTCCACCATCACCGGAATAACCGGCCACGCCTGTACCGGCAAACTTGGAGATCACGCCGGAGGTCGTTATCTTGTATATGATAGAGTTGTCCAAGTCCGCCATATAAACGTCGCCGTTCCTGTCATAGGTCTGACCAAAGGGGAACTTGATTGACGAGTTAGTGGCCTGTCCACCGTTGACCGGCGTGCCGTAGATCCCATTACCAGCGAAGGTGCTGATGATCGAATTGACAGGAGTATTTGTCAGCGTCAGCCACGGTGGCACGCTGTTGGTGCGGAACGTGACCGCCAGACCGCCCGGATCAATGCCAGTCAGGGTATAGGTGTAGATCAGGCCTTCCGTGGCGTTGGTGACCGGCGTAGAACTCCAGCAGGGCGTGCTGGCAACCGTGTACGTATTTGTCACATTCGGCGCCGCATTATAGTTATCGTCGCCTGCCTGGGTGGCGGCAACCAGAACTGAACCAGCAGCCGTGAAGGTGAGATTTGCGCCGCCGGTGACGGTTGCCATCCCGCTGACGACCACAAAGTTCGTGACCGTCAGACCGGAACTGGCCTGGGCCGAGAGTCCGAACGTATTTGTAATGTCCTGACTGCTGCTGGCTGGCAGGAAGTTGGTGATCACCTGGCTGGCCCTAGCAATCACGAGCGTGCCCGTAGCCGTGCCGGTGTAGTTGGTTGCGCTCACCTGGGCCGAAACAGAATAGGAGCCTGCGTTAGAGGGCGTGGTGCCACCGCCATAGCTGACTACCACGTTCAAGGCGGCAGGAATCGTCGCCACCGTGGCGGTATGCACATTGCAGTCATAGGTGTAGCTCAAGTTCGAGAGCGTCACCGTCGCCACAGACTTGCTCACATTGACCGGGTTGGTCACCGCCAGCGCGGCGGCATAATTCAGGTTGCCGGTCTGGCTGGCCACGACCCAGACCGTGCCGTCGCCTGAGAACGTCAGGTTGGTGCCGCTGATGGAGCCCGGCCCGCTCGCAACATTGAAACTTACCGGCAGTCCGGAGGCCGCCGTGGCATTCAATCCAACTGTGTTGGTCATCCACTGGTCGCTGACGGACGGAAAGGTGATGGTCTGATTGGCCTGGGCAATTGTGAGGTTGACCAGCATATTCACCGGCGAGTTGGACGCCGTTGGAGAACTCAGCGTATTGGTGGTTGTGTAGGAACCGGCGTTCATGCCGACACAGTTCACCATGCCGGTATGGGTCTGGCTCGCACTGTCGGCTGCCAGAACCCCAACGCCGGTGAATGTCGGCGGCAGGCTGGCACTAGCCAGATATCCGGTGACGGCATTGACGCTGAACCAGGCCGCCCCGGAGGCATTGCTGTAGCTAAACCCGGCGCCGCCGACAACCTTGTTGGTGATCACATAGGTCTGCGCCACGGGGTTGGCGCCGCCATAGGTGGAGGAGTAGTTGAACGACGCACGGCTAAGCCCGATCGCGCCGGGCCGCGTGGCATAGCCAGCCACCTTGATCACGTAGGGGCTATTGGTGCCGTTATTCGTGAGCGATAAGGTTGCCCAGGCCGTTCCAATCGCACCCGGCGCATAGACGAGTGCAAAGTTGCTCGCCGTGCCAGCGGCTACCACCGCCGGCAAATTGGAAAAAGTGAAAGATGAAAAATTGTATCCGGATGTCGAAACGCCGGAGATCGTAAGCGGAGCGGTGCCGAAGTTGGTTATACTGAGGCTGAGCAGCAGCACTTCATTCGTGCCGACTGTGCCGAAGTCCGTGCCAAGCGTTGGACTGGAATATGCGCCATTGGCAATTGTTGCGCCGGAGTTGCGATTCAGCAGCAGCGGCCGGGCGGTGCCAGCCACCGTGATGTTAAAGCTGTTCGATGTGCTTAAGGTTCCGTTATTCGCGTAGAGCGTCACGTTGGTCACACCCACGTCGCCCGGGCCCGGCGTGCCGGAAAGCGTCCAGGTCATGGCGCCGGAGGCGGAAACCCGCCGGATGCGATAGTTGGACTGATCGGATATCACGACATTGCCAGATGAATCCACCACCACGCCGATTGGCCGTGTCATACTTGCGTTGGTTGCCGCTCCACCATCGCCCGAAAAACCGTTAGCGCCACTGCCCGCGATTGTTGAAATCAGGCCGTTGGTGCCGATCCGCCGAATCCGGTAGTTCCCGTAGTCCGCCACGTAAACATTGCCGGCCGTATCCAGGGCCAGGGCCCGTGCCCCGTTCAACTTCGCATTGGTCGCTGAAATCCCATCCCCGTTGTAGCCAGCCGTACCGGTGCCCGCGATTGTGGAGATTACGCCGCTCGTCGTGTTGATTTTCCGAACACGGTTGTTTCCAAAGTCCAGCACGTACACGTTTCCGACAGCATCCACTTTCACATCAAGGGGGGCATTGAAGGTTGCACTGGTCGCCGGGCCTCCATCGCCCGAAAACCCGGACGTCCCCGTGCCAGCGATGGTCTGGATGATCCCATCCGTCCCCACCCGGCGAACCCGATTGTTGTAGTAATCCGCGATATAGAGTTTGCCGACCGCATCCACGGCCGTACCGCAGGGATAATTCATCCTGGCGTTGGTTGCCGCCCCGCCGTCGCCGGAGAAGCTGGATATCCCCGTGCCAGCGAAGAGCGTGATGATACCGTTGGTGCCCACCCGGCGGATCCGGCTGGCAGCATCCGTGATATAGATGACCCCTTGCGTGTTCACGCTCACGTTGGCCGGACAATAGACGGCGGCATTCGTCGCCTGGCCGCCGTCTCCGGAATTGCCAGCCACCCCGTTGCCAGCAACGGTTGTGATGATCCCATTGGTGGATATCTTCCGGATACGGCAGGCATTATAGTCTGCCATGTATATATTGCCGGCCGCATCCGCCGCAACGTCATACACCTGTGCGAGCCCGGCATTTGTCGCCGGCCCGTTGTCGCCTGAATAGGCACTGGTTCCCTTTCCGGCGATGGTGCTGATGATCGAGCTGCCGCCGGACTGGCTCAGCGTCAGCCACGGCGGCAGGTTGGAGGCATTAAACGTGACCGCCATCCCGCCGGGATCGGTCGCGGTCAGGGTGTATGTGTAGCGCGCACCGTCGGTGGCATTGGTCACGTTAGCGGAGGTCCAGACCGGGATGGTGGAAACACTCAAAGAGTTGGTCACGGTCGGCGCCGCGTTCCAGTTATTATCGCCCGCCTGATCAGCCGTGATCTTGACTTGTCCCGCGCCCGCAAAGGTCAGGTTCGTGCCATTGATGATGCCCATGCCCGACGCCACGGTGAAGGTCACCGCGTTGCTGGAGGTTGCCGTGGCATAGAGGCCGACGGCATTGCTCATGCTCTGGTTGGGAATGGCCGGGAAGTTAATCGTCTGGTTGGCCCTGGCAATCACGAGCGTGCCGGTGGCTGTGCCGGTGTAGAAAGTTTCGTTGATCAAGGCGGTAACCGCGTAAGACCCGGCGTTGGAGGGCGCGGTGCTACCACTGCTGTAATTGACCACCACGTTCAAATTGGTCGGGATTGTCGTCACGCTGGCGGTATGGACATTGCCGTCATACGTGTGGTTGAGATTAGTCAGCGTCACGGTGGCGGCCACACGGGTGACATTGATACTGTTCGTCACCGATGGTGCGGCGGTATAATTCACGTCGCCAGCCTGGCTGGCCACCACCCAGACCGTGCCTTCACCGGTGAACGTCAAGTTGGTGCCGCTGATCACACCCGGACTGCCCAGCATCACATAAAAACTCACCGCATTGCTGGAACTGGCCGTGGCCCGCAGGCCCACGGTATTGGTGATTTTCTGGTCGGCAATCGCGGCAAAGGTGATGGCCTGCGTCGCCTGATTGATGGTCAACTGAATCAGCATATTTACCGGCGAGTTAGTCGCCAGCTCCGAAGTAATCGTGTTGGTGGCGGAATAGGTCCCGGCATTTGAGCCGGCGATGCTGACCGTGCCGGTGTGAATACGGGCCGTACCGGCGGCCAAATAGCCAGTCACAGGGGCCAGCGTAAACCAGGCGGCACTGTCCGTGTTGGAATAGGAGAAGGCGCCCGGCCCCTTATTGGTAATCACAAAAGTCTGCACCGGCGGATTGATCCCGCGATAGGTGGCGGAATAGCTCATCGAGCCGCGATTGAGCCCGATCTGGCCTGAGCGGATGCCGGAGCCAGCCACGTTGATGATGTAAGGTGTGTTGGTGCCGTTGTTGTTGATTGAGAAACTCGCCGCGTGCGGCCCCTCGCCCATGGGCCGGTAACTGATGTCAAAGTTGCTGGACGCGCCCACGGCCAGCGAGGCCGGCAGATTGGCAATGGAGAAGAACGCCGCATTGGCGCCCGAGGTGGAGATGCCGCTGACCGTCATGGCTGCCGTGCCGGAGTTGGTGATGCTTAGCGTCAGGGACTCAATCGTATTGGAGCCCACGGTGCCGAAGTCGGTCCCGGACACAGGGCTGGCCGCTACGCCGTTGGATACGACCAGGGCGCCGCTCAAAATCAGCGGCCGGGCGCGGCCGGCAATGGTGAGCGTGAATATCTGCGGGGTGCTTCCCGAGCTGCTGGTGGCCCAGAGCGTCACGTTGGTCGCGCCCACGTAGCCGGGCCCCGGGGTGCCGGAGAGCGTCCAGGCCGAGACACTCAAAGCCACCCGGCGGATGCGATTGTGGTAAAGGTCAGCAATCAAGAGCCTGCCAGCCGAATCCACAGCCACACCGAAGGCGCTCATTTTTGCGTTGGTGGCCGACCCGCCATCGCCTGAGAACCCGTTAATGCCGCTCCCGGCACATGTGGAAATTATGCCGTTGGTGCCGATCCGCCGGACCCGGTTGTTCCCGTAGTCCGCCATGAATAAATTGCCGTCCGCATCAAAAGTCATGCCATTTGGATTATTCAACTGCGCATTGGTCGCGGCAATCTCATCCCCGTTGTAGCCACTTGTCCCAGTGCCGGCGATCGTCCGGATAATCCCATTCGTCCCTATCCGCCGGATGCGGTTGTTCCCGGAATCTCCCACCAGGACGTTGCCGGCAGTATCCACCACCACAGACTGTGGAAAATTTAAGGTCGCGTTGGTCGCCGCGATCCCATCCCCGTTGTAGCTGGCTGCCCCCGTGCCAGCAATCGTCTGGATGATCCCGTTCGTCCCGATCCGCCGGATCCGGCTGTTCCCGTAGTCCACCACGAATAGATTGCCGGCCGCGTCCACAGCCGTTTCGCAGGGACACCCCAACTTTGCGTTGGTTGCCGGGCCGCCGTCACCGGAATAGCCGTACGATCCTGTACCTGCGACGGTCGTAATAATTCCATTGGTGCCGACCCGGCGGATCAGGTTGTTGTTATAATCCGTGATATAAACGACCCCCAGTGCATCCACGCACGCGCTCTCCGGCATATTGAGTTTCGCATTGGTCGCCGCACCGCCATCGCCTGACCACCCAGCCACCCCGGTGCCAGCAATGGTTGTGATAATCCCGGCGGCAGTAATCTTCCGGACGCGGTTGTTGAAAGAATCCGGCACATACACGTTGCCAGCCGCATCAGCCCCAACACGATATATGTTACTGAATGAGGCGTTTGTGGCGGGGCCGCCGTCACCGGTGGAACCGTAGCTCCCATTGCCCGCCATGGTGCTGATGATCCCGTCGCCGCTGACGAATCCCGCCGAGGTCATGGTCAGCCAGGGCGGCAGGCTCGCTCCGCTGAAGGATATCGGGGCCCCGCTGGGTCCTGCCGCCGTCAGCGTATATGTATACAGCTCGCCATCCGTGGCGTTGGTGACCGGCGTTGAGGTCCAGTAGGGCGCGCCCAGGCAATAATAGGTGTTGGTGACCGGCGGCGCGGCGGCGTAGCTCACATTGCCCGTCTGGCTGGCAACCACGTACACCACGCCCGTGCTCGAGAAGCTCAAGTTGGTGCCGCCCGCGATCAGCCCCGGCCCGCCGTTGGTGGCGAAAGTCACGGCAAGGCCGCTGGATGCCGTGGCGGAAAGTCTGGCAATCATGCTGACATTCGTGAAAACCGTCCCGTTCTGAGGCGCAAAGCCGGAGATTGTCTGGCTGAGTTTACCGCCCGTGCCGGCCAGATTGATAATGTAAGGCGTGGTTGTGGAATCGTTGACGATGTAGACCGCCGCCGCGAACGTCGTCGCATTCGTCAGCGCAAACCGCACCGTGAAATTAGATGCACTGCCAGCGGCCACGGAAGACGGCATATTGGAAACCGAAAAGGACGAGGCGCCAGCGCCATTCGTCGTTACACCTGAAATATTCAGCGCGACGCTGCCGCTGTTGGTGATGGAAAACGTGTTGGTCCGCACCAAGCCCGGCGTCAGGAAGCCAAAGTCCGTGCCGTTCGTCGTGCTGGCGGCCTCGCCGCTGGCAATCACCGCGCCATTGGTGCCGCGCACCGCCATGATCCCCGCCCCGGTATAGGTGAAGCCGTTGGTTTTGACGCTCAATCCGTAGCTGATGGAATACACACGCACGTCGCCGAGCACGCTGACGTTGGGCGCGGCACCGGCTGTCACGACGATCTGCGTGGATCCAGCCACACTCGCAACCACGCCCGTGATGCCGCACAGCGTTACGTTGGTCACATCACCCAGAATGCCATTGCACAGGTTCGAGCCAGAAATCGTCACCGGGTATCCGCCGGTGTAGGAACCGGACGAAGGCGTTACCCCGGCGCCAGCCCCGCCAGTTACCGGTTCCAAGCCGCGGATACGCATGCAGTTGAGGAAGTTGTACTGGCCACTGATGCACCACTGCACCAGCGAGATGACGCCATTGCTCGGCACCACGTTCGTCCACGTGATGTAGCGGTCATGATTGTTTTGGGCCTGCTGGCAATCCACATTATTACCGCCGCCGCCCGGATTCTGCCAAACCGACGCATTGAGGCCATAGCTACCGCCCGCCGTACTGGCTCCATTGGTAAAGGCACCCGGAAACACCTTGATGTAACAGTTGTAAACTGAGCCCGGGTAGGCGTCCACCATGTCCACCTGGTAGCTCGAACCCTGCAAGTTCGTGATGACCGTGCAGTTGGTGTAGGGACCCGGCTGATACATGAAAGTGTTCGCCGCTTCAATTGCAATCCAGGTGTAGTTACTCTGCCAGGCACCCGTGTATAAATTGCCAAAATCACCATTGCCCTTTAGATAGACCGCATTGAGCACGGCACCGGTTGAGATCAATTCAACGGACGAGGTGTTGGTGCGCATGTTTTGAGTCCAGCGCACCGCGCCATCCTGCGCCGTATTGGTGGGGTAGAGCGGGCCTGTATCCTTGAACGTAATGCGATAATCCATCCATTGCATACCGCCGATGCTGCCAGCCGGGTTGAACGTGTATTGCGGGCTGGAAAGCGTCGTATTCCCCGACGCCCCGGACGACTGGATCACCAGGCTCACGCTGCCGTTCGAATGGGCAGGCACGACGACCCGCACCCAGTTCGAGCCCTGACCGAGAATATTGGCGCCAGTAGCGGAGACCGTCTGGTTGGTATTGCTGAACACCACGTTGGTGATGTCCGAGCCGGAGCCGAAAGAACCTGGATAAAAGTTGGTGATGATGAGGGTATTGCCGCCGGCGGCCGGGCCGTTGGAGGACGGCATAAGAGCACAAGTCGCCCCCACATTCACATAGGCATCGTCGAGCATTATTCCGTAGTTGCCTGCCCAGTTTAGGGTGTCTTTTCCGCCATCTTCGAATCTGACATAACGCACGCCGGCACCATAGTTTGTGAACGTGTGCGCAATCAGCGTCCAGTTCGAGTTCACTCCCCAGACAACCGGGCTGGCTACGGTGCCATTGGTCCACCCGGCAATCACATTTAAGGACGCATCCCGCAACTCTACTTTCAGATAAAACTGCCCGCCGTAACTGGGGGAAGTTTGAAACCATTCCCCTACAGTAATGGCCGGGGCTGAATCCAAAGCTGCGGCTGTAAATCCCAGAGATAATAAATTATTGGTTTGACACCGTTGCATCCAGCCAGAGGAAGTTGCAAAAAGGTTGGATCCGGAATGCTGATTCCCCCAAGCAGCCGCCACCAAACCATCGCCACCATTGGCAATCTGTGTCCACCCAACCCATGGGTTGCTCGAGGACTCGCCCCCGGGATTGGCAAGCAGATTCACGTTATACGGCACGCTAAAGCCCGGGGAAACGGCCAGACCCAGTGCCGTAACCAACCCCATCAAAATCATTCGCATCGCATGTTTCATCGCTAGCTCCTTTTGAAATCGGAAAATATACTAGCAGTCGGGCAATGATCATGTCTACCACAATGTGTCAGGTATTACAGGGGGCGGAACTGTCGTATTCCGCCTAATATACCCTCTTCCCCGCCACCTCACCTAGCGGCACAACTGGGTATTTTATGGGTATATGGCGATGGCGATGGCGATGGCGATTTTGCGCCAGCCACCAGAGCGGCGGCGGCGGTTTGGGCGTCAGTTTGGCCGCTGACGCAAAAGCCGCCAGATGGATCGGGAGATGAGAAAGGGTTCAGGGTTCGGGGTTCAGGCCGGATTTTACCTGAACCCTGACACCCTGAACCCTGGTTTCTCAGATCAGTGGTTGGACAGGCGGGTGCGGTTTATGTTAGAAATTCAGCCTTGTTGTCAATTAAAGGAGTGTTTGACAGGTCAATCCCGGAACGATTTTAGAGGCGATGGTTTATGAAAAAACTCCTCCTGATTTTCGTGGTGGTAGTTGCGGCTGGACTTGGCGGCTGGCGCGTTTATGAAATGAACAAAGCTGCCCGGCAAGCCGGGCCGGGCAGGAAACAGGCGGCAGGGGCAGTTCCGGTGACCGTTGCAGATGTGATTGAGAAAGCCATGCCGGTGGTTCTCCGGACATTCGGAACCGTGGAGGCATTTGAAACAGCATCCATCAAGCCGCAAGCCGGCGGACTGGTAACCAACGTGCATTTCGTGGAAGGGCAGAATCTACGCGCTGGCGATCTGCTTTTCACCCTCGACGCGCGACCGGCGCAGGCGCAATTGCGACAGGCGGAGGCCAATCTGGCCAGAGACGCAGCCCAGTTCGACAACGCAGAGAAGGAGGCCCGCCGCCAGGAGGAACTGCTTAAAAAAGGGTTCACAGCGGAGGATGCGCGCGATCAGGCGCACACAGCGTCGCTGGCCATGGACGCCACAGTTAAAGCCGACGAGGCGGTCGTGGAAAACGCGCGCCTGCTGCTGGAATATAATACGATCCGGGCCCCGTTTGATGGACGCGCAGGCGCACGGCTGGTTGATTCCGGCAACGTCGTTAAAGCCAATGAAACCGTTTTACTGGTCTTGAACCGCATTACACCGGCCCGCGTGTCGTTTGCCGTGCCTCAGCAGGACCTGCTGCAGTTGATGCCAGCCTCTACCAGGGGACTTCTCGTCAAAGCCGTGATCGGCGGAGATACCAACCTGCCGGAAACCGGAACCGTCACCTTCATCAACAACGAGGTGGATAAAACCACGGGCACGCTGCAAGTTAAGGGAACTTTTTCCAACGAGACAAAACGCCTGTGGCCCGGACAGTTCGTGCGTGTCGAATTGACGCTGCTTGTCGAAACCGGGGCGCTGGTCGTACCATCGTCATCCGTACTTACCGGACAAAAGGGCACCTACTTATACGTGGTCAAGCCCGACCAGACCGTCGAGGATCGCGTGGTGACCGTTAAGCGGATCATGGATGAGGAGACCGTTCTGGCTAGCGGAGGGGTCAAACCCGGAGAGCGCGTTGTAACAGACGGCCAGTTGCGGTTGGCGCCCGGCATCAAAGTCGAGGTAAATGATGGCCTGACAAAACAAGGGGTCGCCAAACCTTGAATATTGCCGCCCTGTTCATCCGCCGCCCCGTCATGACCACGCTGGTCATGGTGAGCATCCTGCTCGGCGGGATGCTCGCCTTCCAGAACCTGCCCGTCAGCGACTTGCCAACCGTGGATTACCCCACCATTCAGGTGTCGGCCTCCCTGCCGGGCGCCAGCCCCGAAACGATGGCCTCCTCTGTGGCTACCGTACTCGAGAAGCAATTCTCGATGATCGCCGGGCTGGAATCCATGAACTCCTCCAGCGCTCTGGGCAGCTCGCAAATCACGCTGACCTTCGCCCTTGACCGTAACATTGATGACGCGGCCCTGGACGTAACCGCATCGATCGCCCGCGCCGGACGGCAATTGCCATCCGACATGCCGTCTCCGCCCTCCTTCCAAAAATCCAATCCGGCCGATCAGCCCTTTCTCTATCTGGTGCTGACCAGTCCGACGCTACCGTTATCTGCTCTGGATGAATACGGCCAGACGCTGATGGCACAGCGTATTTCCATGGTGGATGGCGTGGCGCAGGTTCAGGTTTTCGGCTCACAGAAGTATGCCGTGCGGATCCAGGTTGATCCGATGGCGCTGGCCGCCCGCGGGATCGGCATCAATGAGGTGGCCGACGCGATTGATCAGGGCAATGTCAACCAGCCCTCCGGCATTCTTTATGGCCCATACCGGGCGGTCACGATTCAAACGGACGGCCAGCTCATGAAAGCGGAGGGTTACCGCTCGCTGATTGTAACTTATCGCAAAGGGGCGCCGGTGCGCCTGAACGATCTCGGCCGCGTCACGGACAGCGTAGAAAACGACAAGGTCGCCGCCTGGTATTGCACAGCGAACAGCGGGCAGCAGCGCGCCGTGATTCTGGCCATCATGCGCCAGCCGGGCAAGAACACGGTGGAAGTGGCTGACGCTGTGAAGGCCTTGATGCCGCAGCTGCAGAAAAAACTGCCAGCCGCAGTCACGCTGTTAACTCTATTCGACCGCAGCCTTTCAATCCGGGCCTCTGTTCAGGACGCTGAATTCACTCTGATCCTGACCTTCATTCTGGTGGTGCTGGTGATCTTTGTATTTTTGCGCAATGTGTCGGCGACTGTGATTCCTGCGTTAGCCCTGCCAATGTCGCTAATGGGCACGTTCGTCGTAATGGACCTGTTGAAATACAGCCTGGACAATCTGTCGCTGATGGCGCTGACTCTGGCCATCGGGTTCGTAGTGGATGACGCCATCGTCATGCTGGAGAACATCGTGCGGCACATGGAGATGGGCAAGGACCGGATGCAGGCGTCTTTGGATGGCGCGCGGGAGATTGGCTTCACGATCGTATCCATGACGCTCTCACTGGCGGCGGTGTTCATCCCGGTACTTTTCATGAGCGGGTTGATAGGCCGGATATTCCGGGAGTTTGCCGTGACCATCGGCGCGGCGGTGCTGGTGTCGGGCGTAATCTCGCTGACTTTGACGCCCATGTTATGCAGCCGTTTTTTGCGCGCGCCCGCTTCGATTCACCACGGTCGTATTTATGCCGTCACGGAGCGCGGGTTCCAATCCATGCTGGGGTTTTACCACCGGACCCTCTGGTGGGTTCTACGCCGGCCGGCCAGGACGTTACTGCTGGCAGTTCTGGCGCTGGGATTGACGGGCTGGCTGTTCACGATTGTGCCCATGGGCTTTGTGCCCAGCGAGGATCGCGATATGTTCACAATCACCACCGAAGCGATGGAGGGCATCTCCTTCAAATCCATGGTGACACACCAGCAGGCGCTGGCTGAACTCGTCCGCAAAGACCCGAACATTGAGGCATTTATGTCAAGCGGCGGGTCCCGCGGCAGCAGCGGTAGCAACGTCGGACGCATGATGATCCGCCTGAAACCCCGCAGCCAGCGGAGCTTGAGCGTTGATGGCGTGATCCAGAAACTGCGCCCGATTCTGGCCTCCGTACCCGGCATCCGGGCCTACGCGCAGAATCCGCCGACGATTCAGGTTGGCGGACAATCCTCCAAGAGTAAGTACCAATACACGTTACAGGCGACGGACCCGGACGAGCTTTACCGGCAGTCCGCCAAACTGATCACGACAATCTCCACGCTGCCCGGGTTTCAGGATGTGACCAGCGACCTCCAGCTGAAGAACCCTGAGCTCGACATTAAGATCAACCGCGATCTGGCATCTTCGCTGGGCCTGTCGGTCGCCCAGATTGAAAACGCTTTGTACAACGCCTACGGTTCCCGCCAGGCCTCTACGATTTACGCGCCCAACAACCAGTACCAGGTGATTCTGGAATTGCTGCCGGAATACCAGCAGAATGCGGCGGCGCTTCCGCTGCTCAATATCCGGTCCTCCTCAGGCCAGCTGGTCCCGATCAACGCCGCAGCCGATCTGCAGCCGGGCGTCGGACCGCTGACGATCAATCACTTCGGCCAGCTCCCTTCGGTAACAATCTCGTTCAACCTCAAGCCAGGCGCATCCATCGGAGATGCCGTGGCGCAGGTGGACAAGGTCGTGGAGCGGCAACTGGCCGGCGGGGGTGTTTCGGGCAGCTTTCAAGGTGAAGCGCAGGCGTTTCAAAAATCAATTCAGAGCATGGGCATTCTTTTAGTCCTCGCGATTGTGGTGATCTACATCGTGCTGGGTATCTTGTACGAGAATTTCTGGCACCCGATCACGATCCTTTCCGCTTTGCCATTCGCAGGCTTCGGAGCGCTAGTAACCCTGTTACTCTTTAACGCCGAACTCTCAATTTACGCGTTTGTCGGCATCATCATGCTGGTTGGCCTGGTAAAGAAAAACGGCATTATGATGGTTGATTTCGCCATCGAGTTGCGCCGCGAGGGCAAGTCCGCTGACGAGGCGATTCATGAAGCCTGCATGATCCGGTTCCGTCCGATCATGATGACCACCATGGCGGCGCTGATGGGCGGGCTGCCGATCGCCTTCGGCTACGGAGCTGGCGGCGAGGCACGTCAGCCGCTCGGGCTGGCAGTTGTCGGCGGCCTGCTGTTTTCACAAACACTGACGCTTTATGTCACGCCTGTATTCTATCTTTACATGGAAAAGGTTCAAATGATGGTTCATCGCCGCTTCGTCGTGCAGGCGACGCAACCCGCAACAGGTGTGCCCCCATGATCATCACCCCCATCCCCTACCATCCTGATCCTAATCTTAATTCTAAGCTTAATCACTGGCGTCCCACAGGGACGCCAAGGCTGTAGCGGTTTAGGCTGTAGGCTG
>JBAXJV010000040.1:0-13331 GCA_037137675.1 bacterium
ATTGGCAGGTTGAGAAGGCCTGATACGTCGTTTGGTCAACACAAGTCTGCCGTTTAAGATTTAGGCGGCAACGCGGTAGGATATTATCATGGCAAAGAAAGCTACTGGCAAGATCAAGTTGCAGATTCCGGCAGGGCAGGCCAATCCGGCCCCGCCGGTCGGTCCGGCGCTCGGTTCGCACGGTGTGAATATCATGCAATTCTGCAAGGCTTTCAATGCCGCAACGCAGAACCTCTCTGGTTTGGTAGTGCCGGTGGTGATCACCGTCTATCAGGACCGTTCGTTCACATTCATTACGAAGAGTCCGCCGGCCTCCTCGCTGCTTAAGCGGGCGGCGGGCCTGGCCAAGGGTTCGGCCGTTCCGAACCGTGACAAGGTCGGCAAGGTGACGCGTGCGCAAGTTCTGGAAATCGCCAGGGCCAAGATGGCCGATTTGAACGCGACTGATGAAACGATGGCTACGCGTATGGTTGAAGGTACCGCGCGCAGCATGGGGATCGAGGTGCTGAACTAACCATGGCAATTCACGGTAAAAAGTACAGGGCAGTCAAGGCGAAGGTCAAGGCGGAAGTCTATGCGATTCCGGCAGCCATCGACTTTTTGAAGCTGAATCACCCCGCGCAGTTTGATGAGACGATGGAAGTCGCCTTCAGGCTGGGCGTGGACACAGCCAAGTCCGATCAAGGGGTGCGCGGCACGGTCTCGCTGCCTCACGGCACCGGCAAGACGCAGCGCGTGATCGTGTTTGCGGCCGGGCCGGCGGCGGATGCGGCCATTGCGGCCGGTGCGGACGAGGTTGGTTATGAGGCGCTGATCGAGAAAGTCAAGGGCGGCTGGACCGGTTTTGACGTGGCGATTGCCACGCCGGACGCGATGAAGGAAGTCCGGAAATTGGGCAAAGTGCTCGGTCCGCGCGGACTGATGCCGAACCCGAAGACCGGCACGGTCACCGAGGACACAGCGGCTGCGGTTAAGGCTTCCAAGGCCGGGCGGGTTGAGTTCCGCATGGACAAAAACGGCAATGTGCAAGTGCCGTTTGGCAAGTGTTCATTTGATCCGATGGCGTTGCTGGAGAACGTGCAGGCGATCGTGGGCGCTATTCACGCCGCGCGGCCGGCTTCGGCCAAGGGCATTTTCATCAAGCGATGCACGCTGAGTTCCACGATGGGCGTCGGGGTTCGCGTGGACGTGCATGACTGAGAGGACCGACGGCATGACAACCGAAAATTCTGAGAAGACGTATCGTCCCGAAAAGCAGGCGATTCTGGCGGAGGTTCGCGAAAAGGTCGCGGGTTCCTCGTATGTCCTGATCACTGATTATCGCGGGATGAAGGTGGAGCAGTTTCTGGATTTGCGCAAAAAGTTGCGCAAGGCCGGGGCTGAAGTCCATGTGGTTAAAAACAGCTTCGCCCGTCACGTGGTGACGGAACGTGGGTGGACACGACTGGAGGCTTGCCTCGCCGGCCAGTCGGCCATGGTCACCGGATCCGAGGTGACGGAGGTCGCAAAGGTTCTCAAGGCCTTCATGGCTGGAGTGAATCTGCCAATCGCCAAGGGGGGGATGCTCGGGGAACTCTACCTCGACCCTGCAGCGGTGGGTGTGTTGGCGGCATTGCCGGCGAGGGAGCAACTCCTCGGGCAGGTTGTCGGCACGGTCGCGGCGCCGCTTTCGCGGCTGGTTGGCACGTTGCACGGTAAACTGTGCAGTTTGCTCTATGTATTGAACGCGGTGGAACAAAAGAAGCAGCAGCTAAACGCAGCGTAACAGCGTTGATCGGTATAGAAAGGAAATGACTCCCATGGCAGACGAAATTAAGTTGGAAGGCAAAATGGCGGAATTCATCAGTTGGGTTGAGGGCATTACAGTCCTCGAGCTTTCTCAGCTGGTAAAGGCGTTGGAACAACGGCTCGGCGTGACCGCGGCGGTCCCCATGGCGGCTGCGGCTCCTGGTGCAGCTGGTGCAGCGGCGGGCGCAGAGGTGGTGGAGCAGACTGAATTCACCGTTGTGCTGAAGGCGATCGGCCCCAACAAGATCAACGTGATCAAGGAAGTACGTGCGATCACCGGCCTGGGTTTGAAAGAATCCAAAGACATGGTTGAAGGCGCTCCGAAGAACGTTAAAGAGGGCGTGACAAAAGACGAGGCCGCGAAGATCAAGGAAGCGCTGGAGAAGACCGGCGCCACCATCGAGGTCAAGTAGGGCCGTGGACGCAGGGCGCGCCGCTGGTGCGGTGCGCCCGCTTTCTTTGCGATCCGCAAACCTACAAATCACAGGTGGCTGGCATGGTTGCACGAACGAACTACGGGAAACTGGTTGACGCGATTGCACCGCCGAATCTGATCGAGATTCAGACGGTTTCGTTTCGGGAGTTTTTGCAGTTGGATACTCCGTCCGCGAAGCGGCGGAATGTTGGTCTGCAGGCGGTATTCCACGAGGTTTTTCCGATCGAGAGTTACGACGGACGGTACACGCTGGACTTCGTGCGGTACGAACTGTCGGAGCCCAAGATCGATCAGGTGGAGTGCATCCGGGAAGGCCTGACTTGTGCCGCGCCGCTGCACGTAACCTTCCGTTTGAAGGATGGTGATGAGGTTCGCGAGGAAGTCGTCTACATGGGCGAAGTGCCGCTCATGACGCCGCAGGGCGCCTTTATCATCAATGGTGCTGAGCGGGTTATCGTCAGCCAGCTGCACCGTTCGCCGGGAATTTGTTTCGAGCAGACCAGCCATTCCAGCGGGTCGATCCTCTATTCGTTCCGCATTATTCCGGATCGCGGTTCGTGGGTCGAAGTGCAATTCGATGCTCAGGATCTGCTGTGGATTTATCTGGACCGCCGGCACCGCCGCCGGAAATTTCTGGCTCCGACTTTCTTGCGTGCTCTGGCGCGCGACGAAGAGGGGTCGGCTTTGCGCACAGGCACGGACGAGGAACTGCTGCGCTTGTTCTATACGTTCGAGAACATAAAAATTGGCGATACCATCAAGGATGACGATATTGCCAACCTGGTTTTCAGGGAAGATGTTTTCGATATCGAATCGAAAACGGTGCTGGCCAAGAAGTACGAGCCGGTTACCGAGAACGTGCTTTCACAGATGCGCGCTGCGGGCGCGAGTCATGCGTCCGTCATCAATACGACCTGGGATGGCGGCGTGCTTTTGAAGAGCATCCGCACTGACGAGACATCCAGTCGCGATGAGGCGCTCAAGGATATTTACAGCCGTTTGCGGCCCGGTGACCCGGCGACGATTCCGAACGCGCGGCAGCTGGTGAAGCGCCTGTTCTTCGATGCGCGGCGCTACGATCTGGGCGGCGTGGGGCGATACAAAATCAACCAGAAGCTCGGCTCCGATCTCAAGGAAGTGGACGACCTTTTCGATGGCATGGTCAAGGAGCGCCACGAAAAACTGCTTCCTCCGACCGAGGGCATGGAGGAGCTGCGCACTCTGGATATTACCGGACGTGACATCGTTGCGGCGATTCGCTACCTGATCAAGATTCATCAGGGCGAAGGGGCTGTGGACGACATTGATCACCTCGGCAACCGCCGCGTGCGGACGGTCGGCGAGCTGCTCGAAAATCAGTGCCGGATCGGCTTGTCGAGGGCTGAACGCCTGGTGCGCGAACGCATGACGATATTTGATCCGAACAGCGGTTCGCTGATGCCGTCGCGGCTGGTGAATCCCAAAACGCTTTCGGCGGTGGTCAAGGACTTTTTCGGGCGCAGCCAGTTGAGCCAGTTTATGGATCAGACCAACCCGCTTTCCGAGCTGGCCCATAAGCGGCGCCTGAGCGCTCTGGGACCGGGCGGGCTGAGCCGCGAGCGAGCCGGGTTTGAAGTTCGTGACGTGCACAGCAGCCATTACGGGCGCATCTGCCCGATTGAAACGCCGGAAGGCCCGAACATCGGCTTGATCTCCTCGCTGGGTATTTACGCCCGCGTCAACCGTTTTGGCTTCATCGAGACGCCCTACCGTAAAATCGAGAACGGGCATATCACGCAGACGGTGGACTACTTGAGCGCTGACCGCGAAGAGCAGTTTGTGATTGCACAGGCCAATACGCCGATTGACAGCAAGGGCAAGATGTCCTGCGACGTCGCATCGGTGCGCTATCGTGGCGACTTCATGGCTGTGCCGCCGGAAAAGGTGCAGTACATGGACGTGTCGCCCAAGCAGGTGATCAGCGTGGCTGCAGGGTTGATTCCGTTTTTGGAGCACGATGATGCAAACCGTGCGCTGATGGGCGCGAACATGATGCGTCAGGCCGTGCCGCTGCTGACGACTGAGCGTCCGTATGTGGCCACCGGAATTGAAGAACGCATTGCGCGTGATTCTGGCGTGCTTGTGCTCGCTGAAGGAGCCGGCGTGGTACGGTACGTATCGGCCGAGCGCGTGGATGTGGAAGAGCCGGCCGCTAGCGGGAAGAAGCCGAATGTGCGGCGCTACCGGTTGCGCAAATTCATGCGTTCCAACGCGGGCACTTGCGGAAACCAGAAGCCGGTCGTGCATGTTGGCGACAAGATCAAGGTTGGCGATGTGTTGGCCGATGGCCCGGCCTGTGATCACGGCGAGCTGGCGCTGGGCAAGAATGTGCTGGTGGCCTTCATGCCGTGGAATGGCTACAACTTTGAAGACGCGATTATGATTGGTGAGCGCGTGGTGCGGGACGACGTTTTTACCTCCATCCACATTCAGGATTTCGAGGTTGGCGCACGCGACACCAAGCTCGGGCCTGAGGAAATCACCCGCGACATTCCGAACATAAGCGAGGATGCCCTGCGCAACCTAGGCGCCGACGGCGTGATCCGGATCGGGGCGGAAGTCAAGCCCGGCGATATTCTCGTTGGCAAGATCACCCCTAAGAGCGAGACCGAGCTGGCTCCGGAAGAGCGTTTGCTGCGGGCTATTTTCGGTGAGAAGGCTGCGGACGTGCGTGACACTTCGCTGACTGTGCCGAGCGGCGTTTACGGAATTGTGATGGACGTAAAGGTCTCGGCTCATAAGGATATGGTTGACGAGAAAACTTCCGCATCCGACCGGCAGCGCCAGTCCAAGAGCCTGACAGACGAGTTAAAGACCAAGCGGGTGGAGCTGGTGGACGAGCTGACAGAGAAGTTCAGCAACATTCTGCTGGGCGAAAAAATTCCGCTGGACGTCGTGAATATCAAGACCGGCGAAATCATTATTCCGTCCAACCGCAAGATCACCAAGACTTTGCTGCGTAAGCTGGCCGAGGCGAGCGATCATATTGAAATTGAGAGCAGCCCGATCCAGATCAAAATCCACGAGATCATTACCGAATACCAGAGCCGCTTTGCGGAGCTGAGCCACGATTATGAGAACGCGGTGGGCCGGGTGGCGAGCGGCGACGATGTGGACGCCGGCGTGATCAAGCAGGTGCGTGTTTATATCGCGAGCAAGAAAAAGCTCTCGGTTGGCGACAAGATGGCCGGGCGGCACGGGAATAAAGGTGTCGTCGCGCGCATTCTCCCGGAAGCCGACATGCCGTTTCTACCGGACGGACGTCCGGTGGACATTGTGCTCAATCCGCTAGGTGTGCCGTCGCGAATGAATGTAGGTCAGGTTCTGGAAACTCATCTGGGCCTGGCGTGCAAGGCGCTCGGGCTTTATGCCGGAACACCGGTGTTCGATGGAATTTCCGAAGACTCCATTCATAAAATGCTAGGCGAGGCCGATGCGCCCACAGACGGCAAGACGGTGCTCTGCGATGGCTGGACAGGGCAGCCTTTTGACCAGCGAGTGGTGGTCGGGCAGATTTACATGCTCAAGTTGCATCATCTGGTGAGCGACAAGATTCATGCGCGCGCGGTGGGGCCGTATTCGCTTGTGACCCAGCAACCGCTGGGTGGCAAGGCGCAATATGGTGGCCAGCGAATGGGCGAAATGGAAGTCTGGGCGCTTGAGGCGTACGGGGCGGCCTATGCGTTGCAGGAGATGTTGACGGTCAAGAGCGACGACGTTTCTGGCCGGACGCGCATTTACGAGTCGATCGTGAAGGGGGAGAACTCCCTCGAGGCGGGACGACCTGAGTCGTTTAATGTGCTGATCAACGAAATGCGCGCCATTGGTCTCGATGTCTGCACAAAGCAGCAGCGCGAAAACACTAAAGTCTAAGCTGGTCCGGCGGCCGATGGCTGCCGGAGGGACGGGAGGCATATCTTGAGCACTTCTGCTTATGCGCGCGAGCGATTGGGTGTGACGCAACCTGACGGTTTTGAAGCCGTACGGATTACTTTGGCGTCTCCGGAAACGATTCGTCAATGGAGCTGTGGTGAAGTTAAGAATCCTGAGACGATCAACTACCGGACTTACAAGCCCGAAAGAGGCGGTTTGTTTTGCGAGCGCATTTTTGGTCCGACGCGTGACTGGGAATGCAGCTGCGGTAAATACAAGCGTATCAAGCACAAGGGCGTGATCTGCGACCGCTGCGGCGTCGAAATCACCCTGAGCCGCGTTCGCCGTGAGCGCATGGGGCACATTGACCTGGCAGTGCCTGTGTCGCACATCTGGTTTTTCAAGTGTACGCCGAGCCGCGTGGGGCTGGTGCTTGATATGACCGCCCGCAGCCTGGAGCGGGTGCTGTACTATGAAGACTACGTGGTCGTGGACCCTGGAAAATCCACGCCTTTCCAGAAGGGTCAGCTGCTGAACGAAATGGACTTTCGCGAAGCGCAGGAAAAGTACGGCGAGTCGTTTATCGCCAAGATGGGCGCCGAAGGCGTGCACGATTTGCTGGCAGAGGTTAATCTCGAACAGCTGATGGAAGAGCTCGGCCGCCAGATTGTTGAGACCAAGAGCAAGCAGAATAAGAAAAAAATTGCCAAGCGCATGAAGGTGATCGAGGGCTTTCGCTTAAGCGAGACGCGACCGGAATGGATGGTCATGCAGGTGATGCCGGTGATCCCGCCGGATCTGCGTCCGCTGGTGCCGCTGGAAGGAGGGCGTTTTGCGACCTCCGACTTGAACGACCTTTATCGCCGCGTGATCAACCGCAACAACCGTCTGAAAAACCTGCTGCAACTCAAGACGCCGGACGTCATCATTCGCAACGAAAAGCGCATGCTCCAGGAGGCTGTGGATGCGGTGATTGACAACGGTCGCCACGGCCGTCCTGTGACGGGCGCGGGAAATCGTCCATTGAAGTCGTTGAGTGACATGCTGAAGGGTAAGGGCGGCCGGTTCCGGCAGAACCTGCTTGGAAAACGTGTGGATTATTCGGGACGTTCCGTGATTGTGGTCGGTCCGGAGTTGAAGCTGCGGCAGTGCGGGCTGCCTAAAAAGATGGCTTTGGTACTCTTCGAGCCGTTCATTATTCGCCGGCTGAAAGAGCTGGGGATTGCCAACACTGTTCGCAGCGCGAAAAAGTTGATTGATAAGCAGTCCAACGAAGTCTGGGATATTCTCGAAGAGGTGATCAAAGACAAGACGGTCATGCTCAACCGCGCCCCGACCTTGCATCGTCTCAGCATCCAGTCCTTTGAGCCGGTGCTGGTTGATGGCGAAGCTCTGCGGGTGCATCCGCTGGTTTGCACGGCTTATAATGCGGACTTTGACGGCGACCAGATGGCCGTGCACGTGCCGTTGTCGATCGAAGCGCAGATTGAGTCGCGTTCGCTGATGCTTTCGACGAACAACATTTTTTCGCCTTCCAGCGGCAAGCCGATCATGACTCCGACGCAGGATATTGCGCTCGGCGTGTACTACCTTACGACGGTAGCGCAGCGGGACAAGCAGGCTGATAAGAAACGCTCTAAAACAGCGGAGCCAGACCACCAGCATCTGCCGATTTTCAATGACGCCGTTGAGGCGCACCTGGCTTACGATGAAGGAGCCGTGCATCTGCACACCCGCATACGCTATCGCAATCCGGATCTCGGGAAGGTGACGGTTTTCGGCGATAGCGAGACGAAGGTGATTACAACGACTATCGGCCGGGTGTTCTTTCAGGAAATTCTTCCGGCGCAACTCGGTTTCATCAATCGCTGCTGCGACAAGACCTTTTTGAGCAAGATCATCTGGCATTGCTACCACGTGAGCGGGCATGCTGAAACCATTCTGATGCTGGACCGGATCAAAAATATCGGCTTCGAGTACGCTACTCGCGCCGGCATTTCAATCGGCCTGGTGGATATGATCATTCCGCCCGAAAAAGCGACGATCATCGGCAAGGCCCGCAAGCAAATTGTCGAGGTCGAGCAGCAGTACCGGCGCGGCGTAATCACGGATGGAGAGCGATACAACAAGATCGTGGATATCTGGACGCAGGCTAACGAGGAAGTCTCGAATGCCATGTACCGCGCAATGGAAGAAAACGAAGGCAGCGAGCAGGGCAACCCGATCTTCATGATGGTGGATTCGAGGGCGCGCGGCAGCCGGCAGCAAATCCGCCAGCTTGCCGGAATGCGCGGCCTGATGGCCAAGCCGTCGGGCGAGATCATTGAGCGCCCGATTTTGTCGAACTTCCGCGAAGGGCTGAGCGTTCTGGAATATTTCATTTCGACCCATGGTGCGCGCAAGGGTTTGGCCGACACGGCGCTCAAGACGGCCGATGCCGGGTATCTGACCCGCAAGCTGGTGGACGTGGCGCAGGATGTGCGCGTGATCGAGCTGGACTGCAATACGTTAAACGGCATTGTTGTGCGGGCAATCGGTGAAGGTGACGACGAGCTCGTGCCGTTGCGCGACCGGATCATCGGCCGCACGCTGTCGCAGGATGTGATCCATCCGGTAACTCAGCAGTCGATTGTGCCGGCTAATACTTTGGTTGATGAGAAGCTGGGCGATTTGATTGCCGAGGCGGACGTGGAGCAGGTCCACATCCGCAGCGTGCTGACATGTGAATCGAAACACGGCGTTTGCGCCCGTTGTTACGGGCGTGATTTATCGACCGGGCTGATTGTTGACGTTGGCACGGCGGTCGGGATTATTGCCGCGCAGTCGATTGGTGAGCCGGGCACGCAGCTGACGATGCGGACTTTCCATATCGGCGGAACAGCAAGCTCGGTTTTCAAACAGCCGCATGTGATTTCCAAGCACGACGGCGTGGTGCGCTATGCGGGGCTGCGAATCGTGCAGAACGCCAAGGGCGATTTTGTGGTGCTGAACAAAAACGGCACGGCGGCGATTTGCGACGCGGGCGATCACGAGCTCGAGCGTCACTCGCTGGCGATTGGCGCGATTATTTCTGTGCCCGATGGCGGTCGCGTTGCGAAGGGCGTGAGCTTCATCGAATGGGACCCCTACTCGGTGCCGATTCTGTCTGAGAAGGCCGGGCGTGTGAAGTATCAAGGGTTTGTGGACAACATCACTGTTAAAAAAGAAGTGGATGCCTCGACAGGGATGATGGAGACCGTGGTGCTGGAGCACAAAGAGGACTTGCATCCGCAATTGCTCGTCACGAGCGGTCACGAGACGCTGACATACAGTATTCCGGCCGGTGCGCACGTGATGATCAAGGACGGCCATACGATCATGGCTGGTGATGTGCTGGCAAAGACGCCGCGCAAGGAATCCAAGACCAAGGACATCACCGGCGGTCTGCCGCGCGTGGCCGAGCTCTTCGAGGCGCGCCGCCCGAAGGACGCAGCAGAGATTGCGAAGATCGATGGCGTTGTGGATTTCGGGGCCAACCAGCGCGGTCGCCGGTGCTTGACGATTCGCGATTCCGTGACGGGCTTTGAAGAACAGCACCTGGTTCCAATGGGCAAGCACATCGTTGTTTTCAAGGGCGATGTTGTACAAAAGGGACAGCAGCTCACCGAAGGTCCGGTTATGCCCCAGGAAATTCTGGAGATTTGCGGACCGCAAGAGCTGCAGGAATATCTGCTCAACGAAGTGCAGCAGGTCTACCGTTTGCAGGGCGTGGAAATCAACGATAAGCACATTGAAGTTATCGTAAGGCAGATGCTGCGCAAGGTTCGCATCACCGATCCCAAGGGAACTGATTTTCTGTGGGGCGAGGTGGTTGAGAAGCAGGGCTTTCAGGAAGTCAATGCCCGCGCGATTGCCGAGGGACAGGAACCGGCTGAAGCTCAGCCTGCGCTGCTTGGAATTACCAAGGCCGCGCTTGAGACCGAGAGCTTTATTTCGGCCGCATCTTTCCAGGACACGACGCGCGTGCTTACCGAGGCTGCCACATTGGGACGTGAAGATGCGATGTACGGGTTCAAGGAAAATGTGATCATGGGACATCTGATCCCTGGTGGCACAGGGTTCCCGATGTACAAGCATATTCGCATGGTTCCTTTGGCCGAGCCGATTCCTGAAGAGGAGCTGCGCGAGCACGAGGAGAGCGTGGCCGAAAAGAAATTGCAGGAATTGTTAGGTTGAGCTTGACAAGCACTGCAGCGAAGATATATGTTCAACACCTTTGCGTACTTAAAGGGTAAAACGGAATGCCAACGATAAATCAGCTTGTTCGTAAGGGGCGGTTGCAAATCCGCTACAAAAGCAAGTCTCCGGCTCTGACGCGCTGTCCGCAGCGGCGTGGAGTCTGTCTCTCTGTTAAGACTCAAACTCCGAAGAAGCCGAATTCGGCATTACGCAAAGTAGCCCGTGTGCGTTTAACTAACGGGTACGAAGTCACGGCTTATATTCCCGGTGAAGGGCACAACCTTCAGGAACACAGTGTCGTGCTGGTGCGCGGCGGTCGTGTGAAAGACTTGCCGGGCGTGCGGTATCATATTGTACGTGGAACTCTGGACGCCGTCGGGGTCGACGGTCGTCATCGCAGCCGGTCTAAGTACGGCGTAAAGACTCCCAAGAAGACTTGACGAACGGACAAGGCATCGTATGGGCAGAAGACGCAAAGCTACCAAACGTGATTTTACCACGGACTCCAAGTTTAAGAGCGATCTGGTTTGGTGCCTGATCAGCCATGTTATGAATTCCGGAAAAAAATCCACCGCCGAGCGGGTTGTTTACGGAGCCATGGACCAGGTGAAAACCAAGCTCCCGGATAAAGACACCATCGAGGTTTTTACCCGCGCGATTGATAACATCAAGCCGCGCGTAGAGGTTAAGAGCCGCCGCGTGGGTGGCGCGACATATCAGGTTCCGGTGGAAGTGAATCCAGGCCGGCAGATGGCGCTCGCGATGCGCTGGCTGATCCAGTACTCCCATGCGCGTAAGGGTGTTCCGATGGCGCGGGCTCTGGCGATGGAAATAGCGGATGCTTATCAGGAACAGGGCAATGCGGTGAAGAAGCGTGACGATACGCATAAGATGGCGCAGGCTAACAAGGCCTTTGCTCACTACCGCTGGTAACGCGAACTGCTTGCAAACGACCATACGATCATGCTGCTGACATTGAAAAATAACGCTAAAGCCGATGCGCAGGGCGCGGCTCAGACGCATGAAGCGCCTGACCGGTTGCGTGCTTTGGCGCTGCTGCGCAATATCGGGATTATTGCCCATATTGATGCCGGCAAGACGACGGTCAGCGAGCGGATTCTTTTTTACTCCGGCCTGGTGCATCGCATGGGCGAGGTGCATGAAGGCACAACCACGATGGATTGGATGCCGCAGGAGAAAGAGCGCGGCATTACGATTACCAGCGCGGCCACCACCTGTTTCTGGAGAGACCACCAGATCAACTTGCTGGATACCCCGGGGCACGTGGATTTCACGGTTGAGGTTGAGCGCTCGCTGCGCGTTCTGGATGGGGCTGTGGGAGTCTTTTGCGGTGTTGGTGGTGTGCAGCCGCAATCCGAGACCGTCTGGCGCCAGGCCGATCGTTACCATGTGCCGAGGGTGGCGTTCATCAATAAGATGGATCGTACCGGCGCCAATTTCGAAGCCGTGGTCGCTCAGATGAACGCGCGTTTTGGAACAGCTTGTGTACCGGTGCAGTTGCCCTGGGGCCGTGAGGCGGAGTTCTGCGGCGTGGTGGATTTGCTGGCAATGGAGTCGGTCGCGTTCGACGATCTTACGCTGGGTCAGCAGATGACCCGCGGACCGGTTCCGGCAGAGTTGGGTGCGGCTTCCGAACGGGCGCGTGCAGCGCTGGTTGAGAAGTTGGCGGAACAGGACGAGGCCGTTCTGGAAGCGTATCTCGCCGGGCCGGACGTGCCGGCCGAGGTCTTGCGCGCCGGACTGCGGCGGGCTGTGTTGTCTAACAAGCTGGTTCCGGTGTTTTGCGGTTCAGCGTTGCGCAATAAAGGGGTTCAGCTTCTTCTGGACGGCGTGGTGGATTATTTGCCGTCACCTACCGATGTGCCGTTGCTGCAGGGGCATCATCCCAAGACTCAGCTCCCTGTGACGCGCGCGGCGGATGATTTTGAGCCGCTGACGGCGCTGGCGTTCAAGTTAATGAACGACGCCTATCTCGGGCAGATTGTTTTTGTGCGGGTGTATGCTGGCCAGTTGAAGAAGGGCAGCAACGTTTATAATCCCCGCGCCCGCCGGCGTGAGCGGGTAATGCGCCTGGTGCGGTTGCATGCCGACAGCCGGGAAGAAACAGAGATCCTGTACGCTGGTGAAATTGGCGCGGTGGGCGGATTCAAGCAGGTTACCACGGGGGATACGCTGTGTTTTGAGAACGATCCCATCGAGCTGGAACGCATACGTTTTCCTGAGCCGGTGATTTCGATGGCGATCGAACCCAAGTCGCAGGCTGACCGGGTGAAGCTGCAGGAGGCTCTGGCGGCAATGGTGGCGGAGGACCCTACCTGTGTGGTCTCCATGAATGCCGAGACCGGGCAAACTTTGTTGAGCGGCATGGGCGAGTTGCATCTGGAGATTCTCAAAGACCGGATGTTCCGTGAATGCAAGGTGCAGGCCAATGCTGGCAAGCCGATGGTGGCTTACCGCGAGACGGTGACCGCAGAGGGCCGGGCAGAAAGTATTTTCGACCGTTTAATTGGCGGTCAGCGGCAGGTGGCGGGGGTAACGATCGCAGTGGCGCCGGCGTTGCGCGGGGCAGGCAATGCGGTGGCTTTCGAAGTCTCGACAGCGGTGTTGCCGGTTGAATTCCGGGCGGAGATTGAGCTGGGAATTCAGGATGCTTTGGCGACCGGCGTGGTCGCACAGTATGCGCTGGTAGACGTCCGGGTCCGTGTGGTGGGGGTGCAGGTGCACGAGACCGATTCGACGCCGATGGCGTTCCGCACGGCGTCCGTGATGGCGCTGCGAGATGCGGCGCGGGCGGCGCGGGCGGTCTTGCTGGAGCCCATCATGGCGCTGGAAGTCTTGACGCCACCCGAGTATATGGGTGACGTATTGAACGATCTGAGCAGTCGGCGGGGGCGTATTCGTAGCATGGAGGCCCACGAGACAGTGCAGGTGATACATGCCGACGTACCGCTGGCGG
>JBAXJV010000041.1:0-13205 GCA_037137675.1 bacterium
CAAATGCACGTCCGAACCAGTCCGAAAACAGAAACACAAAGACCATCAGGACCCGAGGCACAGCCAAGGCGACACCTGCAAATATGCATCCCATCTCTTTTCTCCTTGTGACCAGACGTTGCCCGACTTTCTGAAGGTCCTGATCTCCGGCTTCAAATCCCAACTGTTTTCGCTGTGGTTGATGCTGCATCGTTTTCTGACCGTGGTCAAGTGTCCGATCGGTCGTCGGTCGTCGATAGGGCGGCAATCAGCCAGGTTGAACGGCGCCGGCTCCAGGCTGATCATCACGCGGGCATTCGTTCCACTGACTGCCGTTCCACTGAATCTGCTGAAAACGGTCAAATTTGCCACACCTGGGCCAAGAAACCATCCTGCCCAGCCACCAAGCCGTCAGGATACCAGGGTGATGTTCGGATAAACCTCGCGGAACCCAGCCCCTTTGTAGCGGCGCAGCAGATATTCCAAGGCATAGTCCTTGCCGCAATCCCGCAAGAGGAACGCCGAGCGAATCGAAGCATCGCCATGCTCCTGAACCATGCGCCTAACAAAGTCGGGGGTGATTAACCGTGACCGGACGAACTCCTTGATCACCCCGGTTTCGTCATTGGTTAAATCACAGCCTTTTTTGGCAAAACCGCTGGCGACATGGTTGAAACCCAGCATCATATCCACGCCCTCCTGACGGTCATAGTAAAGGCCGATTCCATCTTCGGAATTCAGGATGTTATCCGGATACTTCATCTCGGGCCACGGGTGCTTCAGTTCCCTTTCCGCCATCACTCTATCCACGGTCTGTCGAGGTTCCGTTTCGTACAATAGCCGATACCTTTTCTGCTCATCGGCGGCCATGCTCAAACCGTCGGGGTAAACGACCAGATCCATGCCATGATGATACTTCAGGAATCCCTGGGCATGCCGTTCGTTGGCCTCTATGGCTTTTGCCAGCATATCCTTGCAGTAACGATAGACAATGTGTGGCGTTTTCACGCTGAACGATGTTTTGAACTTCGATACATCGGAAGCGCTCATGTTTTGAAATTGCTTTTGGACGCCTGACCAGTACCAATACACGCCCCATGGAACCAGACTTCCGAAAATCACGCCGCCGAGCTTGAACGGTTGTGGCCCATCGCCCATCATGACTGTGTACGGTTGGTCGTTGATCAGGTTCGTGGCTTTCAGGATTTCGTTTTCTATGGCGTCAACCCGGTAGAATGCGGCGTGCCGTTTGTCCCAACTGCGCAAATCCGCACAGCGTTCATCAGAGATCGGAAGCATGTCAGCCAGAACATCCGTAACGCCCAGACCAGACCATTGCGTGCATTCCTGGCAGATGAAGTCGTCGGTCTGGCCGATATTATGGTACCCCTCACTAGTATTCTGATCTACGTCAGCCGCCTGATCGGCTCCAGATTTCTGTTCAGCGGCGTAGTTGCGGTAGGCAGTTCGGAAAAAGTACGAACTGGTTCCAAGCCAAACCAATTTCCGCTTGATGTCCCATCCATGCTCATTCGGCGCGTCCATGAACGTCTTTACATCAGAAGTCCGGGGGGCTGACGCCATTCGAGATGCCAGTAATTCCGCGACTGCTCCAGCCATATGGGCCAAATCACTGTGATTCGGGGCTAAGATCAGGTCAGGGTTCAATTCAGCGTAAAGCACCCATAGCAGATGCCTGACTCGGTCAGCGGTGATGGCACGCGGTTCCGCATCCGTGCTCCCGCCGGTCATTGGCAACTGGGTTTTGAACAATTTACGATTGAATTCCTCGTAGGTTCGCCAGATGCCGATGCCATAGTGCAGGTCCTCGGCAAACTCGGCAAGGATCGCGCTTATCCATGGCTCGTGCTCATGATTGAGCCTCAGGGTGTTATGCAGGAAATCACCCTGAAGTGATTTGATCAGGCGTTTCACGTCCCGGGTGACATCACCCAGCCACTCGGCCCCTCTGCCGGTCACTCCTGGTGGTCTGAACGTTCGTGCTTTCATGTGGTTCCTGCCGCAACGGAAGAACTGATGTTGAGCAAATTCCTGGTGGTTGTCAAACTGCGGAAGAAATTGGTGTCAGGCGGATATAGAACACGGCTGGCAGGCAAGTTTTAAGTCGCCCATAAAGTTTGCCGAGGCTCAGTTCGATCATCAGCGCCAGATCCGTCATGAATGCCCCGGGTGCGCCCTAGGACGGGCGATCAGCCGTTCCGAAGGCCAACATCGCGGCCCCGGCCCGAGCCAAGCGTGCCCTGAGTTCAACCTGTTAAAGGCAAAACTGGTCAACCACCTCCTCGAAGGTAGCAGGAATCGGGCGGATCATGGGGATCGGAGCCGATCCCGCCGTCGAGGATGCTTCAAGCGTAATTTCAGGTTCGTTCATGCGTCCTCTGGCGACGCCCTGCGGGAAAATCCAGCGGACGATGTCGGCTCGATGAGCACCGAGCGGATACTGGAACTGGCCAGGAATCTGGCCAAGGAACTCGATCGAAGGGGGCCAGAAAAGTCCTGACTGTCACCTTTACTGTCACCTTTACGAGCCTACGACAGGCTATGTCAGGGTATGACAGGCTACGACAAGCGGGTGGGGAAAAGCACAACCACGGCGGAAATACAGCAGATTCAATAGAAAATCCGGGAAAAATGGGCGGTGTTTTCTAATGAATTGAATGGTTGCCCGACTAGGACTCGAACCTAGGCAAACAGATTCAGAATCTGTTGTGCTACCATTACACCATCGGGCAAATACTGCAGAACGTCGCGTCAGGGGCTCAGCTTAACCGAGCAGCGCCTGATACGTCAAGGCAGGCCGACCGGTACGGAATTCCGGCTGTTGAAGCGCGAGGCCCGGCGCTGATCACGGATTAAACTGAATGCACGGCGATTGGCGCGCATACGCAATACCGTCGAGCTATTGCTTGTGATAAACTGCACCGCATGTCCACGGTCCGCACTGATATTCTCGAGAGCGACAGCCCCGCCGCGACGGCTGCGGTGGCAGAGCATATGCTGGCGCGGCTTCCGGGGCGCGCGGTGCTGGCCCTGCACGGAGAACTCGGCAGCGGAAAAACCTGTTTTGTGCAGGGACTGGCGGCGGCGTTGGGCCTGCACGCAATAGTGACCAGCCCAACCTTTACCCTGGTGCACGAATACCACGGCGCACGCCCGCTTGTGCATATTGACCTCTACCGCATTCGCGATGCCGACGATGCGCTGCAACTGGGGCTCGAAGAATATCTGGCCGGCGAGAGCGTCTGTGCTGTGGAATGGCCAGAACGCGCGGAGTCGCTGTTTCCTCCCGATACGGTGCGGCTGTTTTTTGAAGTGCTGCCAGAGCCTGACCGGCGACGGATTACTATCCGCTGGCCCTGACTGACTTTGCGGAAATGAACTGGCTGTGAAATGTAAGAGACGACCAGCGGCGGGGTTGCTTGCGAGCGTTGACTTGACTGGCATTTGCCGACTACTATGACCGCCGCTGTACGGATGTTCCGCGCAGCACCGGAGGTTCACGATGCAGTCTGCCACAATGGGCGGAATTCTACGGCGAACCGGACTTCTCACCGAAGCCCAACTTGCCACCGTGTTGCAAAACGCCGGCAAGTCGGATTTTGACGCTGTGGCTGCCGTTGTTCGCGAAGGCTTTGCCGCCGAGGAACCGCTGCTTCAGGCGCTTGGCAAGGAACTTGGCCTCGAAGTCTTTCCTCTGGCCGCCGCCACTATTGCCCCCGAAATTCTGCTGAAAATCCCCACTAAGGCCGTTTTCCAATACAATGTCATCCCCGTCGCCATGGAAAACGGGGCGCTCTCAGTGGCCATCCACAACCCTTTCGAACCAGGCCTGGCCGACGCGCTGCGTCTGGCATCAGGGCTGCGCATCCGCCTGGTACTGGCGCGCGCCCCGGACATCAGCGCCGCCACCAAAAAATTCTACGGCGTGGGTGCTGAAACAGTCGAAAAACTGATTGAGGAAGGCCGCATTGAGGTTGAACCGGTGAGCCAGTTCGACAAGGCCGACATCAACGATCTGGATCAGGAAGCCTCGATCGTGCGCTTCGTCAACCAGATTGTCTGGGAGGCCTATCAGGAGCGCGCCACCGACATTCATCTGGAGCCGATGGAAAAGGAGCTGCGCATCCGCTACCGCGTGGACGGGCTGTTGCATCAGACGCCGCTACCGCCGCAGCTCACGCGTTTTCAGAGCGCCATTATTTCGCGCATCAAGGTCATGGCCAACATGGACATCGCCGAGAAACGCCTGCCGCAGGACGGCCGCATTGGCATGCGCATCCGCGGCGAGGATCTGGACATCCGCGTCTCGACCATGCCCACAGTCTACGGCGAAAGCGTCAGCTTGCGCCTGTTGATGCGCGGGAAACAGTTTATCGGATTCACCGAGCTTGGCTTGCGCGAACGCGACGCACAAATCATGCGCCGCATGATCGAACGCCCGAACGGCATCATCCTCGTCACCGGCCCGACCGGTTCCGGAAAATCCACGTCGCTCTACGCCTATCTCCGGGAAATCAATACGATCGATCAACGCCTGATTACCGTCGAGGACCCGATCGAATACGAAATGCCGGGCGTCAACCAGATCAACGTCAAGGCTGAGATCGGGCTCACCTTTGCCACCGCCCTGCGCCATATTCTGCGTCAGGATCCTGATGTGATCATGATCGGCGAGGTGCGCGACTTTGAAACCGCCGAAATCGCCATCCGCGCCGCGCTCACCGGACATCTGGTCTTCAGCACATTGCACACCAACGACGCCGCCGGCGCCATCACCCGACTGCTCGACATGGGCGTTGAACCTTTCCTGCTGGCATCGTCGCTGGAGTGCGTTGTGGCTCAACGTCTCGTGCGCCGCCTTTGCCCGGCATGCAAACGTCCCTGCCAGCCTGATAAGGCGCTGATCAAAAGCGCGGGCTTCCCCGTCGAGCGCCTCTCCGAAGTCACCATTTACGAGGCCGCCGGCTGTGATAAATGCCGACAGAGCGGGTACCGTGGACGCATGGGCATCTACGAGGTGCTGGAGGTTGACGAATTCATTGAAACAATGATTCCCGCCCGCGCCCCATCGGGCGTGATCAAGCAGAAGGCCATTGACCAGGGCATGCTTACGTTGCGGAACGACGGTTTTCTGAGGGTGCTGGACGGGCTGACCACAATTGACGAAATCATACGGGTTACCGAGGAGTCAGCCTGATCTTATGCCGCTATTTCTCTATAAGGCACGCACGCGCACCGGCGAACGGGTGGAAGGAACGCTGGATGCCGACTCCCGCCGCAGCGCCGCAGCTCAGGTCGAACGTCTGGGCTATGTGCCGGTTTCTGTGACTGAAGCCCAGGTCGCCACCAGCGCCCCCAAAAAAACCGCAGGCACCGCCGCCGGGCGGCACGCCTTCCGGTTCCGCGCCTCGCGCGCAACCCATATGTCCGCGCGCGAAACGCTGACTTTTACCACGGAGCTGAGCGACTTGCTGGCATCGGGCATGAACCTTGGCCACGCGCTTGGCACCCTCGGGCGCCGCAAAACCGGCAAAGCCACGGATGACGTGGTTCCAGCAGTACGCGATGCGATCGTGCGCGGCACAAGCCTCTCTGATGCATTGGCCGAACACCCGGCTTCATTCCCCAACCTGTATGTCAGCATGGTGCGCGTCGGCGAAGCCAGCGGAGCGCTGGCCGAAGTGTTGAAGCGTCTTGTAGAACATTTTGAACGCGTTCAGGACCTTAAGGAAAAAGTCGTCATGGCGCTGGTTTATCCCGCGATTGTGATGACCCTTGGCCTCTGTACTCTGATTTTTTCGATGGTCTTCGTAGTGCCGCGTTTTTCAGTCATTTTCAAGGAAATGGGCCAGACGTTACCGCTGCCAACGCGTATGCTGATCGGTTCCAGCCACTTTCTCCTGAGTTACGGCTGGCTGATGCTGCTGCTGGCCGCAGGCGGATTTGTCGCCTTCCGACGCTGGCGGCGCACGCCTGCGGGACGGCTGCGCAGTGACGGCTGGCTGCTACACGTACCAATGATTCGGGGGATTGTGGCGACTTCCATTTTCGCCAACTTTGCCCGCACGCTGAGCACACTGCTTGCCAATGGCGTGCCAGCTCTGCAGGCGCTGGGCATCGTGGAGAAAACCGTCAGCAACGCCGTGATTGCCCGTGAAATTCACACCGCGCGCGACCGCGTGACTGATGGCACCACCATCTCCGGCCCGCTCGCTGCAGGCGGGGTTTTTCCGCCGCTGATGACCGAGATGCTGGCGATTGGCGAACAGACCGGCGACATGAGCGGCGCGCTGAAACATATCGGCGAACGCTACGAACGCGAACTGGATCGCAACGTCAAGATTTTCACCACCGCGCTTGAACCAATGCTGATCGTGGTTGTCGCACTGCTGGTCGGCTTCGTCGCCGTCAGCATCCTGATGGCCGTCTTCAACCTCACCAGCGGACTGAACGTGTAGAGCGGGATGCAAGGATAGCCGTCTTGTGTTTCTGGCCTTTTGCTTCCTCATGACGCGGCTGAACAAAATCGGCTTGGTCCCGCTCCCGGGTCGCGCAAGTGTTGCAGAAATGCCTGGCGGCGGGCTCAACGGTGATCACCGCAGAACGTAGCCACCCACCAGCCGGATCTTATCCGGTTCATTCAATAAAACAGATAAGACACTCGCTTACCAACCTTCCTGAAATAGAATGGACATAACCTGAGAAGAGCCACGCCTTCACAGGCGCGGCTACGTAGCCGCCGGTGTAAACCGGTGGCAAGTTCATGTCTGGATTATTATGGGAAGGTTAGTAATTTGTCTTTCCCAGTTTCGCACCTGCCCGGAGACAATTCTGAACAGCGGATGTGGACGTGGCTTATTGACCTTAGTGATTTCTGGCTGACCAGAAGTGCCGCGCAGGCTCAATTTCCTTTTGAGATGCTGCCACTCATACATAAGCTGGCCGCTTGTCTCAGTAATGCGGGACTGGCTTCTGCGCCCGTTGATCTTGCTTGCGTCAAACTCGTATCCGCGCCTCACAGCTTCACGATGAACCGCAGCAAGGTATGTTGCGATTGCGGCTGCAGGATCCTGCTGTTTCCGGAAGCGCGCAAGCTGCGGATGGTGCAGGTACCCTCTTGTCTTTCCGAGCAGGACCGCCTGCGCCAGCAGACCTTCCCGCCATAGAGCAAGCAGGCCCTGACGATCCAAGTGCTGCGGATGAAATGTCCAGATTCTCATCTCTTTTGCCTGCAAGAACGCTCAAGTGTGCTAGCGATTGGGTGCATAGCCGATCTTTGCGGAGGCCGCTTCTCCCAATATCAAAGATTCAAACGCAACTGTGCCCGACATGAGCATAACGACGAATGGCCCCAGAATATGAAATTGCGATATCGCGTCACGTCCAGAATAGCAGGCACAAAAAACTGCCAGCCCTATGCCAACAGGCCGGAGCCACTCCATTGTCATTGCCAGATTCTTTTTTGTCATTTTCCCCCGCATTCCAGCCTGCAACTCCACCAGCAATCAACCGGAGCCCTCTTTTCAGTAAACGCTCACTCTTGAGCACCAAAGAAAGCCTGCCCCCGATAGTGTTGCGCCAGTTGGCGGATGCGATTCGGGTGCAACACGAGCAGCGCAATGCCGCCAACGATGTTGCCCAGCGTGACCGGCACGAGGTTGTTGAATATAGCGCCCTGGCTCCACAGCGGCACGCCTTTGGCAAAGAGCCCGACCGGAATCAGGAACATGTTCGCTACGCAATGCTCGAAGCCACAGGCCACAAAGATGGAGATCGGCAACATGCAGCAGAGGATTTTTGAGACCACATCCTTCGCGAGAGTGGCCATGCTCAAGGCGAGAATCACAAGCGCGTTGCAGAATATTCCGCGCACAAAGGCATCGCCAAATCCCAGCGCAAGCTTGGCTTCGGCCACCCGGACCGCTGTCTTGCCGAGCGGCGTTAGAGCGTCCGGCGCGCCGAGCAGGGCTGTGCAGGCGATCAGTGCAGCAAAGCTGTAGGCACCGAGAAAGTTTCCTGCATACACCGCCCCCCAGCTACGCAGCAACTTGGAGGCTGGATAGAGGCCCGTGATAGCGCCGACGATCATGCCTATATTCCCGGTAAACAGTTCGGCGCCGGCAATCACCACGAACACAAGGCCGCTGCTGAACACGATGCCGGCTGCGATGCGACTCCCGGTCTCGGTGAGCGCCACGAGCGACACCAAACCGCCGAAACTGATATAGATGCCAGCTAGAATACCGAGCATAACCAGCTGCCAGACACGCGTGTTGGCCTTGCGAATGCCATGCACCGACACCACCATGTCGTGCTCTTTTGTGGACAACATGGGCTCGTACGTGGCGGGAGCGGTCGGGGCGGGCTGTGGCGTGTTCATTTGCTCTTTCTTTACTCTTTCTATGACGACGTTCCGTATGAACCTGGCACAACTACGCGATGCACCATCTTGATCTTATGGCAGCTGCACGTCGATCCGATAAAATTCTGCCGGCAGAAGGTTTGTGTCCTGCATCCAGTCTACCACGCCAGCGCCGCTGCGCGGCCCCTGGCCGGGAACGTTCGTCCAGGCGCCATGCACGAGGTTGCTGCACCAGTTCATGGTGTACTGCCGGTTCGAGGACGCGAGGAAGTACACCCGCAGTGGCGGGAGATTGCTGACGGCCACTAACTGGAAGTACGACGACGGGTTGGTCGGGTCGGTGTCGGCGATGTATTCCTGCCAGTTGCTATACGCATCGCTGTCCGCATTCTGGTCCGAATTCCGTTGGTTCAGATCTGGAATGCGCGCCTGCGCCCAAAGGGCGTAGGGCGACGTTCCGTTCACCACGCTCAACACGACTGACGTGGGCGCATAGGTCACACTCCAGGCAAACGCATCGCCCAGCGGCGGCAGGTTCGTGAAGGCGAAGGCCCCGTTCACCGTCTGCGCCGTCAGAATCGTGAAGGCATTCGACAGGGCGGGCTTGAAGCCGTTGGGGGCGGCGACGTTGAGCGCGCCCCCGAGCAGGGCGCTGCCGCCGACGGTTAGTACAACGTTCGAATTAACGCTGTGGAGTTCGATGGCGAGCGTGCTGCTCGCGCCGTTGGTGACGTAGAATTGGTCCGCCACGATGGTGCCGCTCTTCAGGGTCAGCGTACCGTTGCGCACGTCGAGCGTGCCGTTGCCAGCGGCGTTCGTGACGGCGAGGGTGCCGTTGTTGGTAATGGTCAGGCTGTTATCGTAGCCTGCGTTGCCGACGACGAGGTTGTTCTGGAAAGAATGCGTGCCGCCGTTGGCGATGAAGGTGGCGTTGCCACTGGTGTCGCCGACAATGAAGTCCAGTCCGTTGCTAACGGTCGTGCCATGGGAGTTGATCGTGCCGCCGTTAAAGGTGATGACGGCGTTGGTGCTGGCGGCGGTCAGTTGCTTGACCAGCACGGCGCCGCCGCTGATGTTCAACGCACCGGAGCCGGTGTCGCCGGCGCCATTCACGGTCAGCGTGCCGTTGGTAACAGCGAGCTGGCCGTAGCTGATGTTCACCGCGTTGCCGGAGGTGCCGTCAGAGGCGCTAATCGTCAGGTTGCCACCCGCGTTCACCGCGCCACCGTTGCCGATCGTCATCGTATTGTGGGAACCCCGGTAGCCTACGGTGAGGGCGCCGGTGTTGTTCCAGATGGCGCCGGGCCCGTTGACGGTGACGGCGTTGTTGTTGGCGGCGGTGTCAGACCCGATGGTGCTGAAGCCGCTGTTCACTGCACCGCCGCTGTCGATGGTCAGCTTGTTGCCGGAGCCGGAGAGGCCGACGGCGAGTCCGCTGTTGTTGTTCCAGGTGGAGCCGGAGCCGCTGACCTCGACGGAATTGTTGCCGGCCCCGTGGTTGTAGCCGATGGCTCCGCTGGCATTGCCGACGGAGCCGCCGCCGTCAATCACCAGCAAGTTGCCTGAACCGGAGGCGCCGACTGTGAGGTCGACGCTATTGAGCCAGCGGGAGTTGAAGCCGGTGACACGGACGGTGTTATTGTTGGCGTCGGTGGTGTAGCCGATACTTCCGCCCGTGCTGTCCACTTCGCCGCCGTTGTCGATGGTCATTGTGTTGTAGTCGCCGGAACCGCCGACGGTGAAGGCCCCCTGGCTGTTCCAGACGGCACCGTCGCCGGAGACAGTGACGGTGTTGTAGTTGGCGCCGGTGTTGTAGCCGATACTGCCGCCAGTGCTGTCCACCCAGCCCATGTCGGCGATGGTCAGCGAGTTGCCTGCGCCATAGTTGCCGACAGTGAGGACGCCGGTGTTGTCCCAGCGTGAGCCGATGCCGGTGACGAGGGCGGCATTGTTGTTGGCAGAGGCATTGTTGCCAATGGTGCCGAGGGAGACATTGGCCAACTCGCCGCGGTTGGTGATGGTGAGCGTGTTGTTGGTCCCGGTGTTGCCGACAACGTAATCGGCGCCTGCGTTATCGACAGTGATCCCGTCAATGGTCGTGATCGTGTTATCCTCGGCGCGGACCGACCAGCCGCTGGCGAACAAGAAACCGGCGACGAGCAAGGGCCTTATGAATATGTCAGTATTTATAAGCGTCATCTTTCGGATAAAGAACCTCGCTTCCGCACATCCGGCGATCTCACGGCAACTGCACATCGATGCGATAGAATTCTGCCGGCAGAAGGTTTGTGTCCTGCATCCAGTCTGCACCGCCAGCGCCGCTGCGCGGCCCCTGGCCGGGAACGTTCGTCCAGACGTCATGCACAAGGTTGCTGCACCAGTTCATGGTGTACTGCCGGTTCGAGGACGCGAGGAAGTACACCCGCAGTGGCGGGAGATTGCTGACGGCCACTAACTGGAAGTACGACGACGGGTTGGTCGGGTCGGTGTCGGCGATGTATTCCTGCCAGTTGCTATACGCATCGCTGTCCGCATTCTGGTCCGAATTCCGTTGGTTCAGATCTGGAATGCGCGCCTGCGCCCAAAGGGCGTAGGGCGACGTTCCGTTCACCACGCTCAACACGACTGACGTGGGCGCATAGGTCACACTCCAGGCAAACGCATCGCCCAGCGGCGGCAGGTTCGTGAAGGCGAAGGCCCCGTTCACCGTCTGCGCCGTCAGAATCGTGAAGGCATTCGACAGGGCGGGCTTGAAGCCGTTGGGGGCGGCGACGTTGAGCGCGCCCCCGAGCAGGGCGCTGCCGCCGACGGTTAGTACAACGTTCGAATTAACGCTGTGGAGTTCGATGGCGAGCGTGCTGCTCGCGCCGTTGGTGACGTAGAATTGGTCCGCCACGATGGTGCCGCTCTTCAGGGTCAGCGTACCGTTGCGCACGTCGAGCGTGCCGTTGCCAGCGGCGTTCGTTACATCGAAGCTGCCGCCGGCAAGGATGATCTGGTTCCCAATAACGCCGGCATCATAACCGATGCAGGCGGTTCCGCTAACGGCCACCGCGCCGCCGTTAGTAATGGTCAGCGTATTTCCGGAACCGTGGTAGCCGACGTAGAGGTCTGTTTTGTTATTCCAGAGGGAGTTGGCGCCGGTGACGAGGACGGCGTTGCTGTCGGCGCTGGTATCCCGTCCGATGTAGCTTTCGTAGGTGTCCAACACCGCACCGCCATTGGCGATGGTCAGTGTATTGCCGGAACCTTGATCGCCGACATAGAGAACGCTGTAATTGCGCCATACGGAACCGGAGCCGGTGACAGTGACAGCGTTATTGCTGCTGTCACTGGAATAACAGCCGATGAAGACTTGCCCCCAATTGACCATCTTGCCGCCGTCAGCGATGGTCAGCGTATTGCTGTAACCGGCGCCGAGGTAGAAGTCGCCGGTGGGGACCCAGACGGAATCCGTGCCGGTGATAGTGACGGCGTTGTAGTTGGCGCCGGGCAAGTAACCGATTCCGACATTAGAGTTGTTATGCACATCACCGCCATTGGCGATGGTCAAGCTGTTGCTGGAGCCGAGGTAGCCAACGTAAATGTCTAATCCGCTATTCCAGGCGGATCCGGGGCCGGTGATGATCGCGGCGTTGTTGCAGTCGTTGCTCTGCTTGCCAATGGAGGTGGTGACGTTAGATATCCTACCGCCATTGGCGACGGTCAAGGTGTTGCCGGAACTTTGATTGCCGATGTCGAGGTCGCCGCTGTTATTCCAGATGCTGTCCTGGCCGGTGACCAGCACCCGGTTATTGCTGGTGTCGTAAAACCCGCCGATCTCGGCAGAAACGCCATTATAAACATGGCCACCGTCAGTGATGGTCAACATGCTGCTGCCGCCGCCTTCCCAACCGACAATTAAATTTCTGCTGTTCAACCAGACGGAGCCTGAACCGGTGACGGTGACGGCATTATGGTTCCCGTAGTCACCGATAATACCAACTTCATTGTATACCTGTCCGCCGCTGCTGATGGTCAGGGTGTTGCTGGACCCGCCGATACCAACCCATACGTCGCTGCTGTTATTCCAGAGGGAGTTGCTGCCGGTGACGAGCACGGCGTTGTTGCTGGCATTCAACCCGCCGCCAATGACCGCACCCATATTGATACCGTTATTGAACACGGCGCCGCCATTCGTAATGGTCAGGGTGTTCCCGGAGCTGCGAAGACCGACGTAGAGTTCATTACTGTTGCTCCAAACGGAGCCGGAACCGGTGACGAGGACGGCATTGTTGTCGGCGCCGTTGGTGAAGCCGATATACCCGGTGGCGTTGAACACGGCGCCGCTGTCGGCGATGGTCATTGTGTTGCCGGAGCCTTGGTAGCCGACGTAGAGGTTGGAGCTGTTGTTCCAAGCTGAGCTGGCGCCCGTGACGGTGACGGCGTTGTTGCTGGTGCTGGCGTTGTAGCCGATGACGCCGTCGGTGTTGAACGCCGCGCCGCTGTTCGCAATCGTCAGCGCGTTGCCATGGCCTGTTTCGCCGATGTATAAGAAATCGCTATTGTGCCAAGCGGAGTTCAGGCCGGTGACCAGCGTCGAGTTGTCCCGTGCATTACTGATCCCACCAATGAGACCCGCTCGGGTGAAGACTTGTCCGCCATTGCTGATGGTCAAATTGTTGCCGAAGTTGTCGACGAAACCGAGATATAGATAGCTGCCATTGGTCCAAACGGAGCCCGGGCCGGCAACCAAGACGGCGTTGTTGTTGGCGCCGTCGAAGGAACCGACTGTGATGTAAGAAGCGTTCTGCACGGTACCGCCGTTGGAAATCGTCAGCGTATTGCCGGAACCATACCACCC
>JBAXJV010000042.1:0-13158 GCA_037137675.1 bacterium
TTACGAACAGGCGTAATCAAACATGACGCCCATGGTCTCGACATTGACCGGGAAGGCAAGGATACCGACCGCTTCTTCAAAGCCGGAGCCGACGTCCTCATCCGCAGTCCCGCCGGGGCTTTCCTGCGCACGCACCACCGCGACGACGTCCCGCTTGAGCATGTCATGAGGGAGTTCGGACCGCAGGTTGACCTCGTTTTGGTGGAAGGCCACAAAACCACACCGCTGGCGCACAAGCTCTGGATATCTGGCCCCGAAGGCGATCAACCGCCCCCCGAGGCCACGAATATTCAGCGCGTGCTGAAGCGGGGAGAAGATCGGGCGCAGCTGGCCATGGAAATCATCGAGCCAGCGTTGCAGCGCCTATGGCGGTCCTCTCCGGTATACGCCGGCGTGCTGATCGGCGGCGGCAGCACCAGGATGGGGCGGCCAAAACATTTGATCACGGAAAACGGCGAAACCTGGCTGCATACAAGTGTGGCGGCCGTGCAGCAGCAGGTGGACAAGGTCGTGATTCTGGGCAGCGGCGAGATTCCGGCAGACCTCCGGTCGCTCACAGTTCTGCCGGATGTTGAGGACGCCGGGGGGCCCTTGCGCGGCATGCTGGCGGCGATGCGCTGGGCGCCCATGGCGTCCTGGATCTTTGTGCCATGCGATACGCCGGGGCTCACAGCAGAGGCGATGCGCTGGATTTTAACCAACCGCAAACCAGGAGTCTGGGCTGTCCAGCCGCGCCAGATGGAATCCGGAATTCTGGAGCCATTGCCGGGCTGGTATGATTTCCGTTCCCGGCATCTGTTGGAGCGGTGCCGTGGGCCCGCTGATCTTGCCGGGCATGAGAAGGTTGCCACCCCACCCCTGCCACGGGAATTTGCGGGAGCATGGACAAACTTGAACACGCCTTCCGAACTTAATACGGCCAGGCGCACCCGGACAATCAAAACATGACGCGCGACGGTGAAATTGCTGATGTTAGAAGCCAGATGAAGCTGGATCAGGTTTACTGTCGGGACCTGCCGACAATTCCAACACCTTCGAATGGACCGGTTCTTGTAACAGGCGGCACCGGCTACATTGGCGGAAGGCTGGTGCCGGAACTGCTTGCCCGGGGCTACAAGGTCAGGGTAATGGTAAGAAGCCGTTCTCCTGAACATGCGGAGCGGTGGCCGGACGCAGAGGTCGCCGTGGCCGATGCTTCGGATGCTGCATCGCTTGCTTTAGCGCTCAAAGGCATTCACACGGCCTACTATCTGATTCATTCGTTATTGCTTGGACCAAAAGAGTTTGAGGCTTCAGACCTGGCCAATGCCATAAACTTCAGGCGCGCGGCGGAAGAGAACGGGGTTGCGCGCATTATCTACCTTGGCGGGCTGGGCGATGTACGGACTTTTTTGTCGCCTCATCTGCGAAGCCGGATGCGCGTCGCCGAGGAACTTGGCAGCGGCCGTGTGCCTGCGACCGTGCTGCGCGCGGCCATCATCATCGGCTCGGGAAGCGCATCTTATGAGATACTCCAACATCTTGTGCGTAAACTGGCGCTGATCCCGATCCCGTATTGGGGACGCACCAAGTGCCAGCCGATCAGCATCCGGGATGTGATTAAATACCTGGTCGGCGTGCTGGAAAAACCCGAAACCGCCGGAGCGTCATTCGATATCGGCGGCAACGACGTGCTCACCTATGAAGAAATGATGCGGGTGATTGCCGAAGTGCTTGGCAAAAAGAGAGTCTTTGTGCATTCCTGCCTGTCAAACATCAAGTTTCACGCTTATCTCACCGGCCTGCTGACACCTGTACCGGCGCTGATTACGCGCAGCCTGATGGAAGGTTTGCAGAACGACGTGGTATGCCTGGACCGGCGTATATCGCAATTGGTGCCCTTCCGCATGCTCACCTACAGAGAATCTGTCATCAGGGCGTTATTGCGCGAAGATCAGGACACCGTGGATACGCGCTGGTCGGACGCATACCCGCTGGCTCATGAATTGAGCATCAAACTGCACGAGCTTAAACACGCTCCCCGGTACACGGCCAGCGCCACTTTATTAACCACAAAAAACGCCCCTGCGCTGTTTCATTCGATCTGCCGCATCGGCGGTAAAGCCGGCTGGTTTCATGAAAACTGGATGTGGCGGCTGCGGGGCATGATGGACAGCTTGCTGATGGGTGTCGGAACAGCCCGCGGTCGCAGAAGCTTGTCCACACTGCGCGTCAACGATGTGATTGATTTCTGGCGCGTGGAGGCCCTGGTCGAGAACCGGCTGCTGCTGCTGCGGGCGGAAATGAAGCTTCCCGGCCTGGCCTGGCTGAAGTTCAGCATAGACCCGCAAAATGGCCAAAACCGTCTGTCCGTGACAGCCTACTACGACACCCGGACATTTTCAGGCAAGCTTTACTGGTATACATTTCTGCCTTTTCACGGGTATATTTTCGGCCGGCTCATTCGAAACATCGCAGAAAGAAATACAATAACATAGCAGTATGGAGTTGGAGTCACTGATGGATACACCGCAAAACATTCCACGAATCAAGGTCTGGCTGACCGCTGTACGTCCATTTGCCTACACGGCATCGGCTTTGGCCGTGGTGTTGGGGCTGGCAATCGCCCGCTACTCCGGGTATCCGATGCAATGGGCCGCGTTCACTGTCACCTTGCTGGGCGTGCTCTGTTTTCACACGGCGGCCAACCTGCTGAACGACTGTTTCGATCACCGGCGCGGACTGGACACACAGATCATACCGACAAGCGGAGCAGTCGTTCGCGATTGGATCACTGAGGCTCAGGCCTTCCGGGCGGCATCAGCATTACTGGCTGTGGGTGTCATCTGCGGGTTGTTCCTGACCTGGTATGCAGGCTGCGTCGTACTTCTGCTCGGCCTCCTGGGATTCCTGTTTGCAATCGGCTATACAACGCCGCGCTTTTGTTTCAAGTACATCGGGCTGGGCGATTTCACGATCTTTTTTTCGTTCGGAATCCTTGTTGTATTTGGCACTTACTGGGTGCAGGCCAGGCAATTTCATTGGCTGCCGGTTTTGTGGAGCGTGCCACCTGTCCTGCTCACCGTAGGCATTCTGCACGCCAACAACTGGCGCGACATCGAAAGTGACCCGTCCAAGGGCTGTCGCACGGTGGCCAGCGTGCTGGGAAGCCGCGGCTCAGAAGCCTACTACCGGATGCTGGTGCTCGGCCCCTTTGTGCTGGTTGCGGCTTATCTGCTGCTGGACCTGTTTCCGGAGTTGGGAATTCACACCCCGCTCACCACGCTGGCTGCATTTCTCGCGCTACCTCTAGCCGTCCGGTTGGTCCGCGTCAAACGGCACGGCACGCCGGAACAATTCGCAATGCTGGATTCCGGAACCGCCCAGTTGCATCTGGTGTTCACCGTGCTTTGTTCAGCAGCATTTTTCGCCGCTTGTTATCTTCCATAGATTTATGACAACCAACTCATACACCCGTTCTGATTCCAAGCTACGCCCGCTCTGCTATCTGGCTGTGGGTATTGCCATCTTGATTTTCAGCCTTCTGTTTTCAGGTCTGACAGTTCATTTCTGGGCCCAACTGGCTATATCCGTAACAGTGCTTTGCGGGGTGGCGCTGATCATGGAACGGGAGCCGATGCTGGCAACGCTCCGGAATACCGGCGGACGGGGAGCCTTCAAGACCATCTCCCTCGGCCTGGCGTCCGCCGCACTGCTCTATTTTATTTTCATGCTTGGCAATCACGCGGCGCGAGTTTTCTTCACTTTTGGCGGCGCCGAAATCAATGCGGTCTACGGGTTCGGACCGGCTACTCCGCGATGGCTGGTGGCTTTTCTTCTGATTTTTGTGGTGGGTCCCGGCGAGGAGTTTTTCTGGCGCGGCTATGTGCAGCGCCGGCTCGTCGCGGAATTCGGCCGTCCCGGCCTGGTGGCGTCGGTGCTGGCCTACGGCGGAGCCCATGTAATGACCGGCAATCTGATGCTGATTCTGGCCGCGCTGACCTGCGGCTCATTCTGGGCTTTTATGTACCACCGCTACAAATCGATGCGGATCAACATGATCAGCCACGCCTGCTGGGCTGCCGCCATTTTTGTTTTGTTCCGCCTCTCTTGACCGTTCGTGCTCTCTATGATAAAGGCATTCATTGTAGAGAACAAAAAACAACCAGAACAACAGGAGAAGCACATGAGTGTACTAGTCGGAAAAAAGGCCCCGGATTTCACTGCTAACGCTGTAATGGGAGATAATGAAATCAAGGAAATAACCCTCTCGAAAATCAGCAAGGGCAAATACGCCGTGCTGTTTTTCTATCCGCTTGATTTCACGTTCGTCTGCCCGTCGGAGCTGCTGGCCTTCGATCACCGCCTCGCCGAGTTTAAGAAGCGCGGCGTGGAAGTGCTCGGCATTTCCATCGACTCGCAGTTCACGCACCTCGCCTGGAAGAACACGGCGGTCAAGAACGGCGGCATAGGCCAGGTCCAGTATCCCATGGTGGCCGACGTCAAGCACGAGATCTGCCGGGCCTACGACGTGGAATTCGAGGCTGCTGGCGTGGCCTTCCGCGGTTCGTTTCTGATCGACAAGTCCGGGATGGTCCGCCATCAGGTGGTGAATGATCTGCCGCTCGGGCGCAACGTTGACGAAATGTTGCGCATGGTTGACGCCCTACAGTTTACCGAACAACACGGCGAGGTCTGCCCTGCCGGCTGGAAACAGGGCCAGGAAGGGATGCAAGCCAGCACTGAAGGTGTTGCCAAGTACCTCGCGGCGCACCATCAGGAACTCTGAGCCGCAAGCTGCCGGCTATTCCTCAAACCGTCCCGCAGGTGTGTCCCGGCACGCACCTGCGGGCTGTTGTGGGTACTGTGTAACTGATCAGGCATTCAGAATTCAGAAGAACGACAGACTCTTTCGATATTGCTCCTGAATTCTGACTCCTGTCTATCAGAGTTGTTGCAGTTACTATTTGAAATGCGCTCTCTGTTTCAGTATATTCCGTCTACCACAAGGTGGTGGTAGCGTTATTAAACCATTCTGGCGACGGCCTGAAGTCGTCTTTTCAGACTTGCTGGCGAAAGCTTGGACAGTCTATTTATTATGCGGATAGCGGAGAACCCGATAAATGCAAATCTGCAACGCTGTTGATTCATCCTTTGATCTGGCGCCGGTGGCTGGGATCGTCGCAACTCACACCCCTTTTTCGGAAGGCGACATTATTGGCGCCTTGCAGGACATTCAGGAGCGCTATGGCTATCTCGCCCAACCCGTCGTGGACGAACTGGCACGGCTCAGCGGCCTGCCGGTTGCCAAGTTTTACGGAGTTGCCACATTCTATTCGCAGTTTCATCTGAAGCCGCACGGAAAACACACCATCCGCGTTTGTCGTGGCACCGCCTGCCATGTGCGCGGTTCGCCAAAGATCATGGACTCAGTTGTACGGCATCTTGGCATTGAGGATGGCGGGACTACGCCCGACATGCAGTTTTCGCTTGAAACGGTGGCCTGTCTGGGCACGTGTTTTCTCTCGCCGGTAATGCTCGTGGACAGCAAATATTTTGGAAATCTCACGCCGGATCAGGCCGTCAAGGTTCTCGAAAGCATGGGTTCGAAAAGCGCGTCTAACGGAACTGCGCCAGAAGAGGAGATGCCGGCATGCCAGGCTTGACACCGGAAATTCAGAAACTGCGCGACTTGCGGCTTGCTGAGCAGCAACAGCAACCGCTCCGCGCAGTGCGAATCTGCACGACAGGTTGCCGGGCGCTGGGCGCGCTGGAAGTCCACGCAGCGTTCGAGCGTGAACTGGCGGCAGCGGGGTTGACCCGGAAGGTGGCGCTGATCAAGACCGGCTGCCAGGGCATTTGCGCGGGGGCGCCGGTGATCAGCATTGACCCGGACGGAATACTTTATCTCGGAGCCAAGCCCGCCGATGTTCCGGAGATTGTGCGCACCACTCTCTGCGGTGGCGGGATTGTAGAACGCCTGTGTTTTCAGGGGCGGCAAGGGCCAATTCCGAAAAGGTCGGAGATACCGTTTTTTGCCGTTCAGAAACCAATCGTGCTTGCACGCTGCGGGCGGATTGATCCCACCAGCATTGCAGCGGCTATGGCAGCAGGATCATACGAAATGCTGGAGCGGGTTCTGACTGAAATGGAACCGGAGGCTGTGATCGCTGAGATTGCAACCTCCGGTCTGCGTGGCCGCGGCGGGGCCGGTTTTCCAACCGGACGAAAATGGAGCGCGACCCGCGCCGCCCCCGGCGATCTCAAGTATCTGGTCTGCAACGCCGACGAGGGTGACCCGGGCGCCTTCATGGACCGCGCAGTAGTGGAAGGCGACCCGCATGCCGTTCTGGAGGGGCTGCTGATCGCCGCCTATGCCATCGGCGCCAGACATGGCTATGTTTACGTGCGGGCCGAATATCCGATTGCCATCGAACATCTCAAGCTTGCCATCGCACAGGCCCGTGAGCACGGACTGCTCGGAGAGAATATCCTTGGCACTGGCATGGCTTTCGATGTGAAGATCAAGGCTGGCGCCGGGGCCTTCGTCTGCGGCGAGGAGACCGCGCTGCTGGCTTCCATCGAAGGCAAGCGCGGCATGCCGCGGCCGCGTCCGCCTTTCCCGGCGCAAAGCGGCCTGTGGGGAAAACCCACCTGCATCAACAACGTCGAAACCCTCGCTAATATTGCCGAGATCCTGCGAATGGGCGGAGCAGCCTATTCCGGGCTGGGCACGCCCACCAGCAAGGGCACAAAGATTTTCGCTCTGGCCGGCAAGGTTAAATACACCGGATTGGTGGAAGTCCCCATCGGTGTGACCATGAACCAGCTGGTCAACGACATCGGCGGCGGAGTCCCCGCCGGCTCCGCCTTCAAGGCCGCTCAGATGGGCGGGCCTTCCGGCGGCTGCGTGCCAGCCCGCTATCTCGACATGCCGATTGACTACGAGACGGTCAAGGAGGTTGGCGCCATTATGGGTTCGGGCGGGCTGATCATCCTGGACGAAGAGACCTGCATGGTGGACCTTGCCCGCTACTTCATGGAATTCTGCGCTAAGGAATCCTGCGGCAAGTGTCCGCCCTGCCGGATCGGAACCACCCGCATGCTGGAAATACTCAATCGCATCTGCGCCGGGCAGGGCGTGCCGGAAGATATCGCGCGGCTGGAAGAGCTGGGCAGTCAGGTCAAGAAAAATGCGCTCTGCGGCCTGGGCCAGACCGCGCCAAATCCGGTTTTGACAACCATTCGTCATTTTCGTTCCGAATACGAAGCGCACGTCAACCAGCGGCGTTGTCCAGCTGTCGTTTGCCGCAACCTGATCAGCTTTACAATCCTGCCAGATAAATGCATCTGTTGCGGACGCTGTGCGAAAGGCTGCCCGGCCCACTGCATTTCCGGTAAGGCCGGCAAGGCCCCGGCGCGGGCCACCGCGCCTGATCGTGAAAAAGGGAAAGTTGGTGAACCATTCGCGATCCAGCCGGCTCTTTGTATCAAGTGCGGCGCCTGCTTTGATGTGTGCCCGGCCAAAGCTGTGGTGAAGCAATGAGCGGCGCAGAAATCAAAGACGTGAAAGAGGAACAGCCCATGGTCCGCTTGACCATCAACAACCGCGAGATTACCGCCCGGCCAGGCCAGACCATCATGCAGGCCGCCCAGGCCAGCGGTATCTACATTCCGCATCTCTGCCACGAGCCGCGCTTGAAGCCCGCCGGCGCCTGCCGGATGTGTCAGGTCCACCTCGGCGCAATTGACCGTCCGCCGGTGCTGGCATGCGCAACCACGGTCAGCGAGGGGCTTACGGTCATCTCCGAATCCCCGGAGCTCGCTGGCCGCCGCAAGTTGATTCTGGAACTGCTTTTGAGCGAACACCGAGTCGCATGTACTACCTGCGACTCGGACGGGGAGTGCAGCCTGCAAGACCTGGCTTACCGCTATGCCGCCAGAGAATGGGCTTACGGCACCTTTCAACACCCTGCGGCTGTAACGCTCAACTACACCTCTGACAACCGCGGCATCGAATACGATGTAGAAAAATGCGTGCGTTGCAGCCGTTGCGTGCGTTACTGCGAGGAAGTGCAAGGGGCCTGCGCGCTGACTTTCGATGGGCGCGGCATCAGCATGAAAGTCAACACGGCCTATGGCCGTCCATTGCACCTCTCCGATTGTGAACTGTGCGGCGGCTGCATCCGCGTTTGCCCCACCGGAGCCATGCGCGAGAAGGCCGCCAGAGGACTGGGCCGCTCCAAGGATCTCACAAAAGTCCAAACCACCTGCACCTACTGCGGAGTCGGCTGCACCTTTGAACTCAACGTCAATCCGGATATCAACCGCATCGTGCGTGTCACTACGCTGCCGGGGATGGGAACAAACGACGGCAATCTCTGCGTGAAGGGGCATTTCGCCTTCGATTTCGTGCATTCTCCGGAGCGCTTGACGAAGCCGCTGATCCGGGAGCACGGCGCCTTCCGCGAGGCATCCTGGGAAGAAGCAATCGCAAAGGCAGCCCGTGGCCTGGCATCCGCCCGCGACCAGTACGGCCCGGAAGGGCTGGCGTTCCTGAGTTCCGCGCGCTGTACGAACGAAGAGAACTATCTCGTGCAGAAACTCGCCCGCATGGCTGGAAAAACCAACAACGTTGACCAGTGCGCCACCACCTGCCATGCGCCAACTGTCGCCGGGCTGGCCATGTCCCTGGGTTCCGGCGCCATGACGAACGCCATCGGCGAAATCAAGGATGTGCAGACACTCTTCGTGATCGGTGCGAATCCAACCGAAGCCCACCCCATCGTCGGGCTGGAGATGAAAAAAGCCATGCGCAATGGCGCTCGGCTGATTGTCTGCGATCCGCGAGACACGTGGGTGGCGCGGCACGCGCAAATTCATATCAAACACCGGCCCGGGACGGACAACATGCTGGTCAACGCGATCATGCATCACATCCTGGCCCTGGGTCTGCATGACCGCGCTTTCGTTGCGGAGCGCTGCGAAAATTTCGACGGCTTCACCGGAAATCTCAAGGAGTACACGGTCGAGCGGGCGGCCGATGTTTGCGGCGTTGACGCCGACCTGATCCGACGCGCCGCCGAATGGTACGCGACAGGGACGCCGTCGGCGATTTTCTACACGCTGGGTATCACGGAACACACCTGCGGAACCGAGAACGTCCAGAACCTCGCCAATCTCGCCATGCTCTGCGGCCAGATTGGCAAGCGCTCATCAGGGATCAACCCCATACGCGGCCAGAACAATGTTCAGGGCGCCTGCGATATGGGCGCGATCAACACCGTGCTGCCCGGCTACCAGAAAGTCAACGACGCAGCTGTCCGCGTCAAGTTCGCCAAAGCCTGGGGCGGCGAGATACCGGCGAATACGGGAGGTCGCGTGACCGACTTCATCGAAAAGGCCGGTGAGGGCGTGCTGAAGGCTTTTTACGTCATGGGCGAGGATCCTGTACTCAGCGAACCCAATCAGGCCAAGGTCATCGAAAGTTTGAAAAAACTGGATTTTCTGGTGGTTCAGGAAATTTTCATGACCGAGACCGCCAAACTTGCCGACGTGATTCTGCCAGCGACCTGCTTTGCCGAGAAAGACGGCACCTTTTCGAACACCGAGCGCCGCGTACAGCGGGTGCGCAAAGCCGTTGAACCACCTGGTGAAGCGCGGGCGGACTGGCAGATTCTCTGCGATATCTCCACCGCCATGGGCTACCCCATGCACTATGCAGGCGCTTCGGAAATATTCGACGAAATCGCCGCGCTCACGCCGAGTTACGGAGGCATGTCCTATCAGCGCATTGATAAAGCCGGACTGCAATGGCCCTGTCCTACGAAGGAGCATCCCGGCACCGCGTTTCTGCATCAGGGACGCTTTACGCGCGGCAAGGGGCTGATGCACGCGATTAAATTCCGCCCACCCGCCGAGCAACCGGACGCCGACTATCCCTTCATGCTCTCCACAGGGCGTACACTTTATCACTACAACATAGGCAACATGACGCGCAAAACCGCGACCATCTCACAAAAGCAGGACGAGAACTTCGTCGAGCTGCACAGCCTTGATGCCGCACGCCTGGGCATCATTGATGGCGGAGCCGCACGCGTCACCACGCGGCGCGGCTCGCTGGCCGTGCGTGCCAGGGTTGGCGAAAAAGTCCGGCCCGGCGGACTATGGATGCCATTTCACTTCGTCGAGAGCGTGACCAATCGCCTGACCAACGACGCCTTTGATAACATTACCCGCACGGCCGAGTACAAGTGCTGCGCCGCAAAAATCGAGCCTGCTGATGCGCCGGGCGCATGAAAATGCTGGTGTAAGGAGAGCAAGCATGAAACCGCAGTTACCCGGGACGGAGGTCGGCGCGAAGTTGACGCATGATGCTGAAATGAGCGTCGGGCGCTTCGTGAATGTAAAAGTCGAGGACGTGCTTGCAAGCGATGCCACAGGCGATGCGCGCGCCGCCGGCTGGAAAGTCATTCTTGACCGGGCCATCGTTAATGAGGAATCCGCCGCCGCCTTTTATCGCCAGGCCGCCGCCCGCGTCTCTGACCCTGTTACGCGTGATGCTCTCGAGGGATTGATGCGTGACGAGGTCGAGCACAAACACCTGATTGAGGAATTCCGGAGTGGCGCGCGCCCCCTGCCCGATGGCAACTCTTCCGGCGGGTCGCTCGTAGAGATTCTTGGAACTCCCGATTTCACCGCCGACATGTCACCATCTGCCGCCTTCCTGCTTGCCGCAAAAAAGGAGAAGTCGGCCGTGGAGTTCTACGAGAACTGGGCCGGGCTGTATCCAGTCGGCCCGGAGCGCAAACTGCTGCTCAGTCTGGCCGATGTTGAACGGCGCCACAAACTGAAGGTGGAGGAGCTCTACGCCAACGCCGCCTTCCCAGAGGTCTGGTGAAAAACGGAACTGCGCCGGCCCGCCCGCCGCCCCCGGATGGGATGCGGGAAACGGAAATCGTCCAGTATGACTATGCACACCCCTCTGGCCTGCCACGCCTTGACGCCGTAATCCTTGAAAGGCCGCTGAGCATCGATGTGGATGGCTGCATTTATACAATCATGCGCACGCCTGGAGCGGACCGCGAACTGGCCGCAGGCTTTCTTTTTACAGAAGGTTTGATTGCAAAAACGGACGATATTCTGATGCTGAGCGAATGTCCGGACACCCCTGATATCATCACCGTGAAAACTTGCAGCCCCGGCAATAAACCACGCAGAACGCTGATGATCACTTCGTCGTGCGGCCTGTGCGGACGGGAAGACATTAACTCAATGGTGGAATCTCTGGGCCGCATCGAAAGCGCTTTCCGGGTGCCTCTGGAGACAGTCTACCGGGTGCCTGCAACGGTGCGGGCGATGCAGCCGCTCTTTGACCTGACCGGCGGCGCGCATGCTTCGGCGGTTTTCGATGAGGTTGGCAATGTCGCTTGCGTGAAGGAAGACGTAGGTCGTCACAATGCACTCGACAAGCTGATCGGGCATGCGCTTCTGCGTGGAATATCCCTTAGCGGCAGGGGCCTGTTTCTGTCAGGTCGTACCAGCCTGGAAATGATTACCAAAGCGGCCCGGGCCCGCATGCCTGTCGTGGCGGCAGTTGGCGCCCCCACCACAGCGGCAATCGAAGCCGCCGACCGCCTCGCTATCACCCTCTGCGGATTCTTGCGGGACGGGCGGATATCCGTGTACACTCACGGGTGGAGAATTTTAGAGTTGAAGGAAGCGAACAGAAAATGCAGCGTAAACGCTGACAAAGCCCGCTGTTCGCCGGGCAGTTAAGCTGCAAGGCAATACAAGCACGGAGGTTTCGCTATGTGCCAAATGCGCATCGTCCTGAAACAGGGCGACACTGAAGAACTGGTATTGGAAAACGCGGCCCAGCTTAAAGTCACCGACACGGGCATTCTGATCAACGCACTTTTTGAGCAGCCGAAGCTGATACAGGGAGCGATGATCAGCGGTTTTGATTTTCTGGAAAACAAGGTAACCCTGATCAAGACCAGCGGAAAGGCCTGAAATGGAATCAAAAAACTTGATCGAGAAACTGCAGGTTCTGCTGCCGCATTGGATTGAACACAACCAAAACCATGAGGCCGAGTTCCGGAAATGGGCCGCATCGGCACGGTCGGAAGACTCGCAGCACCTGGCCTCGCTTTTGGATCAGGCGGCGGCGCACATGACCGCTACTGACGAAATCCTCAAACAGGCCAAAACTGAAGCCGGCGGGAACGCAGAAATTCATCCTCATTCCCATCATCACGATCATTGATGCCCCGCACAGCGCTCCTCTGCGACACTTAGCCCCCCCGCCAGCCGGTTATCCTTAGTCGTCCCGTTTATCGACCAAGCGTAAGCAACGCCCTGTAAGTAACTCCCGTGCGTTCTCACAAGCTTGATCCGCAGGCAAGCGTTGAGATTGCTGAGCAGTTACTTCTGGAACTTCATTAGCCACTGCTGGAAAATAAACAAATAAAACTCTTGCACAGTAGCGGGTACTAGCGGATAATTACGGCGATTATTGAGAAAGGGGTATCCCGTGGATCTGCAAATTATGACTTTGGATGAAGCGGTGGCTTTCCTGAAGACGCCCAAGAGCACGCTCTACAAGATGCTGGTAACGGGCACGATCCCGGCCAAAAAGGTCGGGCGACAGTGGCGATTCAACCGGGCGGATCTGGAGCAATGGCTCGGGCAGGCGCACGCAGAAAAGGCCGCAGCGCAACCGTCCGTCGCGTCTCAAGCGACAGCGCGAATGCCCGCCGCTGTTTCTATAGCATCAGCCCCACGCGTCAGCGGCGGCATAATCAGCGACCTGCTGAAGGAAGAGCGCTCCTTCCGTCCCTCGCCGGAATTCGTCGCGCAGGCCAATCTTACCGATCCGGCAATTTACGAGCAGGCCCGTAAAGAAGGGCCGAAGTTCTGGGACCGTTACGCTAACGAGCTCCACTGGTTCAAAAAGTGGGACAAGACGCTGGAGTGGAATGCGCCCAGCGCCAAATGGTTCGTCGGCGGTAAAACAAACCTGAGCTACAACTGCCTGGACGCCAACCTGCACAAAGGCCTGCGCAACAAGGCCGCCATCATCTGGGAGGGCGAGCCTGGCGACAAGTGTACGCTGACCTATTTTGAACTGCACCGTCAGGTCTGCAAATTCGGCAACGTGCTGAAGAGCCTGGGTGT
>JBAXJV010000043.1:0-13103 GCA_037137675.1 bacterium
AACAGCCTACAGCCTAAACCGCTACAGCCTTGGCGTCCCTGTGGGACGCCAGTGTATCTTCTTCCCTTTCTGTTTTCTTGATTTGACTGAAGCGAGTTATCCGTTTTGCTAGTCGGCTCTTGTCGTGGCGCGTGAACTTGTGATATTTATTCCTCAACCAGTCTGCGGTTGTCCAGCTGCGGATGGTCGGGGTAAGAAAATATGCCAAATACTGTTTTGATTGGCGCCCAGTGGGGCGACGAAGGCAAAGGTAAAATCGTTGATGTGCTCGCCCGCGACGCCGATGTTGTCGTGCGTTATCAGGGTGGCAGCAACGCCGGTCACACGATTGAAATCGGCCGCGAACGCTATGTGCTGCACCTGGTCCCTTCGGGTATTTTATACCCCGGCAAACGCTGCGTGATCGGCCACGGTTTGGTGGTGGATCCGCTGGCGCTGGTGCAGGAAATTCATGATCTCGAAGCGCGCGGCGTGACTGTGCGCGGACGGCTGGAAATCGGCGACCGTGCCCACATTGTCGGCCCCTGGCACCGCCGTCTTGACGCTGTGCGCGAAAACCGCGCTGTGGCTGGTGCGCGCATTGGCACCACGCAGCGCGGTATTGGTCCGGCCTACGCCGACAAGGCTCACCGCAGCGGTATACGTTTGGGCGATCTGCTGGAAACGGGTTGGGAAGAGCGCATGCGTGAGCGCCTGGTTGAAGTCAATCTTCAGGCTGCGTCGGCGGGCGCGGAGCCGCTGGACGTGGAGCAGGCGCTGGCCGATTTGCGCGCGGCGGCGGAAGCGCTTAAGCCCTACATCGGCGACACCGTGGCTTCACTGGCCGCCGACTGGCGCGCCGGGCGGTCAATCCTGTTTGAAGGAGCGCAAGGCACAATGCTTGACATTGACCTTGGCACCTATCCCTTTGTGACCTCGTCGAGCTCTACGGCTGGTGGGGCCTGCACCGGCACCGGTCTGCCGCCCAAGGCCATTGACCGTGTGGTGGGAGTGGTCAAAGCTTATACCACTCGCGTGGGCGAGGGGCCCTTCCCCACGGAACTTAGCGATGAGATGGGCGAACATCTGCGCCAGCGTGGACGGGAGTTCGGCGCCACCACCGGTCGTCCCCGGCGCTGCGGTTGGTTCGACGCCGTAGTGGCGCGGTACGCCGCGCAGGTGAGCGGAGTGGATTTCTGGGCCATCACAAAGCTCGACGTGCTTGACGACGTGGAAACCATCCGTGTTTGCGTGGCCTACACATGTGACGGGCGCCGTTACGAAAGCGTGCCGGCCTCGGCGCGCGTGCTGGCGGCCTGCAAGCCGGTGTATGTGGATTATCCCGGTTGGCAGTGCGCGACGAGCGATGTGACGAAATTCGAAAACCTGCCCGCCACCGCCCGCGCCTATGTGGACGAACTCTGCCGTTTGACCGGCGTGCCGCTGGGCATACTATCGGTTGGCCCGCGTCGTGACAGCACCTTCCGTCTGTCCGTGTGAGTGAAGGCGCATGAGTAAACTTTGCTCAACCAAATCTTCCGTGATTCCACGGCATGTGGCCATTATCATGGACGGCAATGGACGTTGGGCCAAACAGCACGGTTTGCCAAGGCTCAAGGGGCACGAGCAGGGCGCCGAATCGGTACGCACCGCAATCCGCGCCTGCCGCAATGCCGGGGTGGAGTTTCTGACGCTATATGCGTTCAGCGTGGAAAACTGGCGGCGGTCACGCGAAGAAGTGGGCGGGCTGATGCGCCTGTTGCGCCATTTTTTGCGCGATCAGGAGCGCGAACTGCACGAAAATCAGGTGCGCCTGCGAACAATCGGGCGGCTGGAGGATCTTTCGGCCACGCTGCGCGCCGATCTGGATCGTGTGTCAACTGCCACGCGGGCCTACACGGGCGGTCAACTTTTGCTGGCTCTGAGCTACGGCGGACGAACGGAGCTTGCGTCGGCTGCGCGCGCTATCGCCCGCGAGGTGCGCGACGGAAGTCTGGACCCCGAGCTTGTGGATGAAGCCTGCGTGACGGCACACCTGTATGCCCCGGATGTGCCCGATCCGGATTTGATGATTCGCACGAGCGGCGAACTGCGGATCAGCAATTTTTTGCTCTGGCAGCTTTCGTACACGGAGCTCTACTTCACCGATGTGTTGTGGCCGGACTTCCGCGAGCAACATTTTCGCGCTGCGTTGGATGAATATGCGCGCCGCCACCGGCGTTACGGGGAGGCCCCGTGAATGTCGCGCTAACGTCGTTGCATAAACGCGTGCTGAGCGGTCTCGGTTTTGGGATCGTCGTCTGGGCGGGCGCCTTTGCGCTGCCGTCGGTCTTCGGATGCGCGGTTCTGATGCTGTTCGCAGTGGTCGGGATGCATGAGTTTTACCGTTTGTCGGCGGGCATGCAGATGCCGGCCTATCGCGGTTTGGGAATTGCTGGTGGCGCGCTGCTGCTGCTGGCGGGCATTGCGCGCGCCTATGAAGCGGTGCTGCCGGCAACCTGGCGTACGGTGGTGGATGAGTCAGGGCTGCTGGTGGTTTTTTTGCTGTTGCTCGTGCTCAGCGTGCGAGCTTTTTCAGATAGCGAGAACCGGCGCGCGATTCTCGCCGTCGCCGTCACCATGCTGGGCGTGCTGTACGTTCCGTTCCTGCTCAGCTTTCTGTTGCGGTTGCTGTTCAGCTGGGATCCTCCGGCGCCCCTGGAAAAGTTGCCCGGCACCGGATGTGCGCTGGGGATATTTCTGCTGCTGGTGGTGAAGTCAGGGGATATGGGGGCTTTTTTCATCGGACGCCGCTGGGGGCGACACCCGCTCTTTCCGCGCCTTTCGCCGAATAAAACCTGGGAAGGGTTTGTGGCGGGATTGTCCTGCAGCATCCTGGCGGCGCTCGCTGTGATGGCGTGCCTGAAGCCGGCGCCTGGCGGCGCCTGGTTTGGGGCGCTTCTGGTGCATTGGCATGACGCTGTGATCCTCGGGCTGCTGCTCTCCGGCGTCGGGGTGCTTGGCGATCTGGTTGAATCGCAACTCAAACGCGCGGCGGGCGCCAAGGATTCCGGCGGGCTGATTCCCGGCATGGGCGGACTGCTGGATGTGCTGGACAGTCTGCTCTTTGCCGCCCCGGTGCTTTACTTTTATGTCATCTGGTTCATTGACTACATCGAATAACGTCAAACGCCTGGTCCTTTTAGGGAGCACGGGATCAATCGGCGAAAACGCCTTGCGCGTGATTGCAGCGTTACCGGACCGCTTTCAAATAGTCGGGCTGGCTGCAAACACCCACGGCGCACGCGTGCTTGAACAGGCGCGTGCGTTCGGCGTCTCCCGCGTGGCGTTGGCCGATCCCGCCGCCGCCGCTGCCGCGCGCCAGAGCGCGTCAGCCGGGTTGAGCGTGCTGGATGGCGAAGCGGGCGTGGTCGAACTGGTGCGAACGTCGGGCGCCGATCTTGTGCTTTGCGCCATGGTTGGCATGGCTGGTTTACGCCCTGTGCTGGCGGCGGTCGAGGCGGGAATGGATGTGGCGCTCGCCACCAAGGAAGTGCTGGTCGCCGCCGGGGCGCTGGTCCGCGCCACTGCCGCGCGCACGGGTTCCCGGTTGCTGCCGGTGGATAGCGAGCATAGCGCGCTGTTTCAGTGTCTTCAGGGCGCAGGCACAGGGTCCGTGCGGCGGCTGTTGCTCACGGCTTCGGGCGGGCCCTTTGCGCGAAGGCCGGAATTGGATCTGGACCACGTCAGCGTCAAGGACGCGCTGCGGCATCCGCGCTGGAATATGGGGCGTAAAGTCACGGTGGATTCCGCCACGTTGATGAACAAAGGGCTGGAGATCATGGAGGCCCACTGGCTCTTCGATGTGCCGCTTGAGCGCATCGAGGTGTTGATCCACCCCGAGAGTCTGGTGCATTCGCTGGTGGAGTTTGTGGATGGCGGCGTGCTAGCGCAGCTTGGCCCGCCGGATATGCGCTTCGCCATTCAGTATGCGCTGACCTGGCCTGAGCGGGTGGACGGCGGGTTGCCGAGTCTGGATTTGGTCGCTGCCGGCGCGCTGCATTTTCACGCGCCGGAGACAGAGCGTTTTCCCTGCCTGCGTCTGGCCCGCGAGGCCGCTGCCGCAGGTGGCACGCAGCCGGCGGTGCTGAACGCCGCCAACGAAGTGGCGGTGGATTGGTTTCTGGAAGGGCGCATGCCATTCGGCGGCATCTGGCGCACCGTGGCGGCGGTGATGGCGAAGCAGCCGCCGCGGGCGGCGGCGACGCCGACGCTGGAGCAGATCTTCGAAGCGGATGCCTGGGCGCGCCGCGAAGCCGGAAGCTTTGCCGCCGCCGGCGCGGGATTTTAAGCGTTCGGGACGCATTGCAAGACCAACGCTGCCGCGATGCTGACGGAAGACGTCGGCTACGTACGCCCGGTTGTTGGTAAGCATGTTGCGTCTGAAGCTTTGATGACAATGCGTATAATTGACATCTGTGTCTACAATACGTATCATAATGCCGTCAGTTTCAACGGAGGTTTACATGATCGCGCTTACTCAAGTCCAATGTATTGAGTTATTTCACCTGCTGTTCCTCGCCCATGCGGGGCAGTCGCTCGATAAGCGTTGTTATGCTCTTAAGGGCGGATGTAATCTCCGGTTTTTTTTTGGAAGCATCCGCTATTCAGAGGACATGGATTTCGATGTCCAGGGGCTATCAACCGAAGAACTGCGCAGCCGGGTCAACCGCGTGCTGGAGGCGAAGGCCTTCCGGCAGGCGCTCGCGGTCCGGGCGATGGAGATCGAACATGTCACGGAGTCCAAGCAGACCAAGACCACGCAGCGGTGGAAGTTCGGTCTGTTTACGCCTGCCGCGCCGCTGCCGTCGCCAACCAAGATCGAGTTCTCACGGCGCGCCCCGTTCTCCGATGCCGTCTTTGGGAGCGTGGACCCTGCCATCCTGCGGGTGGTCGGAGTACCACCCGTGCTGGTTTCGCACTACGCCGCCGGACCGGCCTGGCGGCAAAAGGTCGGCGCTCTGGCCCACCGGACCGTGACTCAGGCTCGGGATGTCTTCGATCTGCACTTGCTTCTCGCTTCCGGTACGGTCTTTGCCGCCCGCGAAAACGCGCTTCTGTCGCCTGACGTGCTCCGTGAAGCGGAGAAGCGCTGCCTGGAGATGAACTTCGAAGACTTCAAAGGACAGGTGCTGTCGTATCTGGCCCCGGAGCAACAGCCCGTGTATGACGCGCCCGGCCTGTGGGACGAAATTGCGCTCAAGGTGGCGGAGGCGTTGAGAAGCAGCCATGCGAACTCTTGACGCACTTGCACGTTTATCTGATCTGAGCGCGGCCGCATTCACCACCAACGACGCGGCGGCAGCGCTGCGCATTGGCCGGCCACACGCCAGCAAGATGCTTGAGCGTCTGGCGGCGGCGCGGCAGATCGTGCGTTTGCGCCGGGGACTCTGGGCCTTTCCGGATAAAGTCATCCCGCTCTTGCTGCCTGTCTACCTGACGGCGCCAGCCCCATGTTACCTGTCGCTGCAGAGCGCCCTTTACTTTCACGGTATGGTTTCGCAGATTCCGCAGCGACACTATGTGGTGTCGCCCGGACGCACACGTTTGATCCGGACGCAGATGGGAGCGGTGTCCGTGCATCATGTCGTGCCAGCATGGTTCACCGGCTTTACCGTGGACCCCCGGACTGGCGTTCCCATGGCATCCCCGGAAAAAGCCCTTGCCGACTTCCTCTACCTGGCTCCGGCACGCTCGCGCCTTTTCGCGGCGCTGCCGGAGCTCGATCTCCCCAAGGGGTTCAAATGGTCACAAGTCCGGCGCTTCGCCCGTATGATCGCCGCCCCGCGCCGCCGGGTCATGGTGGAGCGGCTGTTGCGTGCAATCGGGCAGAAAGACCGGCGCGATCAACCGCAGTGCCCGGCAACAGGTGCGGATAAGCGGCATGAAGCGGTCCAACATCGAGAGGGGTGGCGCAAAGGTTAGAAGCATAACACCGCCCAATAGGACGTTCGACTTGAATGAGGAGCTCTCCTTGCGTAAACTCGCCCTCATGCACCGCTTCACGGCTACAGCCAGCCTGCGCGCGGGTTCAACTCGAAGGAGCCAGAAGACAGGAGTCAGATCAGAATGAGGAAATTCGGATATCCGCAGGCATTAACTTGCCGTCCGTCACTTTTCGTCAGTTTAGTCCGTTGTGAATTCTATCTGCTGACTACTGTGCAATTAACGGAATTTCAACTAAGAACCAGATAGGAATAAGAATATGTTGCTGACAGTTTATACGCTGCTGATGGTGCTGGTGCTTTTTGGTCTGACCATCTTTGTCCATGAGCTGGGCCATTTTCTTGCAGCGCGACGCTGCGGCATGATTGTGGAGGTGTTCGCCATCGGTTTTGGACCGCCACTCTGGCAACGTCGCATCAACGGCGTCACTTACAAAATCGGCTGCATTCCGTTTGGCGGCTATGTGTCGCTGCCGCAGCTTGATCCAGCCGGGATGCAGCAAATTCAGGGCACGGCGGTTAAGTCGCCGGAGGCTGATGGCGTGGAAGCTGCGGCTGTGGCGCTGCCGCCGATCAGTCCATGGAAAAAGATCGTCGTGAGTGTTGCGGGCGCCTTCGGGAATCTGGTGCTGGCATTGATTCTGGCCTGGGTGGTCTACGCCATAGGGAAGCCGGCCTCGCCATCAGAACGCAACGCCACCATAGGCTATGTCGCTACCAACAGCGCCGCATACGCTGCCGGATTGCGGGTGGGTGATGAGGTGCTCTCCGTCAACAACGAGCCGGTCAAGAACTGGGTGGACTGTTTGATGGCGGTCTGCCGGTATACGAATGTAACGCTTGGGGTCCGGAATGCTTCCGGAACGATACAGGCCATGGTGTTGCAGACGGAGAAGGGCTTTTTCGGAGAGCAGACTCTTGCGGGAGTTGATGGACGCAGCCTTTCGATGGTGCTTGCGGTTGAATCGGGTTCGACGGCAGAGCGCGCCGGCGTGCAGTCTGGCGATATGGTTGTTGGTTTTGACAGGCAGGAGGTTGTGAGCCGCGCACATCTGGTCGCGCTTGTCGGCGCGCGCAAAGGCCAGCCCACGGCAATGCGCTTGAAGCGTGGCGCGGCTTTCGTGGAGACGGTCGTAACCCCGGCCTGGGATGAGGGTACGCAGCAAGTGCGGATCGGCATTCGCTTCAACACCATGGATGTTGAATTCGAGCAGATCGTGCACCCGAAGCCGTCAGAGCAGCTTTACAGTCACAGCATGGCGATTTTCAGAATTCTTGGCGCGCTTACCACGCCCGGTCAGGCCCGGGCCGCATCGGGGGCGCTGGGCGGGCCGGTGGCGATTATGATCAGCTACTGGTATATGGTGAAGATCAGCCTGATGCTGGCAGTTTTTTTCACCGGCTTTCTGAATGTCAATCTGGCGATACTCAATTTACTGCCGATCCCGGTGCTCGATGGCGGACATGTGGTTTTTGCCTTGTATGAGGCAGTTTTCCGCCGTCCGCTGCCGGTCCGTATTGTCAACTACCTGACCAACCTTTTCGCCATATTGCTGATTGGCGTTTTTGTATTGCTGACCTTCCGCGACCTGCGGCGTTTCACGCCGGCTGAGCGTTATCTCAAAAAGTGGTTCGGACACGAAACCCCAGCGCCCGGGACGAACGCCATTCCCGCGCTGGCGCCCCTGTCCAAGGACCCTGTGCCATGACGCCTGCGGGCTGGACGCTGGCGCGACGTCTGACGCGAAAGCTGTGCGTTGGCAGCGTGACGGTTGGGGGCGGTGCGCCGGTCAGCGTACAGACGATGACCAAAACCGACACCCGCGACGTGGCTGCGACTGTGGCGCAGATTCGCGAAGTGGCTGCGGCGGGTTGCGATATTGTGCGCCTGGCCGTGCCTGACGAGTCCGCTGCGCGGGCGCTGGGCGACATCCGCCGCGAGTCGCCGCTACCGCTGATAGCCGACATTCATTTCGATCACCGGCTGGCGTTGATCGTGCTGGATGGCGGGGTGGACGGATTGCGGTTGAATCCCGGCAACATTGGTGGCGCTGAGCGGGTGCGCGAGGTTGTGAAGGCGGCGGCCGGGCGGCAGGTGCCGATCCGCATTGGCGTGAATGCCGGCTCGCTGGAGAAGTCGCTGCTGGCGCGCCATGGCGGGGCTACGGCCGAGGCGCTGGTCGAGAGCGCGCTGGGCCATGTGGCGCTGCTGGAAGCGGCCGGACATCAAGAAATTAAAATATCGGTTAAGGCCTCGGATGTGGGCCGTACAGTGGCGGCCTACCGGTTGCTGGCGCAACGCACGGACTACCCCCTGCACCTGGGCGTAACCGAAGCCGGCACGCTGTTGTCCGGCACGGTGCGCTCCAGCGTGGCGCTCGGAATACTGCTGGCAGAGGGGATTGGCGACACGGTGCGTGTCTCGCTAACTGACCACCCCCTGCAGGAAGTGCGCGTGGGGCTCGATCTGCTGCGCGTTTTCGGACACAAGCCGCCGGGGGCGCGGGTGATCTCGTGTCCCACCTGCGGACGCATCCAGATTGACGTGATTGCCCTGGCGCAACGCGTTGAGGCGGAGCTGGAACTGCATTACCTTAACCATCCCGACGCGGCGCGTCCGGTGGTGGCTGTGATGGGTTGCGCGGTGAACGGGCCCGGCGAAGCGCGTGAAGCCGATATTGCCATCGCCGGCGGCGCCGGTAAGGCGGCGCTTTACGTGCGCGGCGTTTGTGTGGGCACGCTCCCCGAGTCCGAGATAGTTCCCCGCCTGTTGGAAGAGGTCCGCGGTTGGAGTTAGCCGCGACTTTTACAGGCGGATGAATTCTCCCAGTATCGAGCGGGACAGCCCTCGATAACGCTTGTCAAAGTGTATCGTAGCGCAGCGCTTCAGGTTCATTTCATCGGTGCAATTCACAGGCTCCGGGTAGACTTTTATTTTGGCGCCCTTGACGGCGTATATCGGCATGCGTGACAGCGGGGTATGGAGGTTTTTCAGCCAGACTGGACCTTTGATGGTTTTACCGGTCCAGAAGTCCACCCATTCACCATCAGGCAGGTATACGTCGCGGATGCCGGCATCGTTCATGACGGGGGCAGCCAGCAGCGCTGAACCGCAGAGAAACTGGTCGTCTATTCTCCAGCAATTAGGATCATCCGGGTAATGCAGCATCATGGATCGCAGCAGCGGCATGCCGCCGCGCACCGATTTTCTGGACTCTTCCAGTAAATAAGGAATCAACGCGTATCGCAAGTTCCACCAATGCCGGACCGCATCCGCTACTTCCGGATAGGCGTATGGTTCGCGCGCCTGAGCTCCATGGTAGCGCATGTGCGAGCTGAGCACTCCGAATTGTGTCCAGCGCAAATAGAGCGCCCCGCCGGGCTTGGTTTGCATGAAGTCCGGCACGCCATGGAAGCCTGGAATATCATGGCTCCAGAAGGCAAACCCGGAGAGTCCTAAATGGAGCCCGCCACGCAATGTTCCTGCCATCCCGTCCCACGACCCCGCGCTGTCGCCACCCCAATGAAGCGGATAGCGCTGCGCGCCGGCCCATCCGCTGCGCGCCCAGATAATGCCGTCACCGGTAATTTCGCGCACCGTGTCGAAGGCGGCCTGCTGGTAGAGCAGGGGAAAAAGGTTGTGCAAGTGCTTGGCGGCCATGCTGTGGTAGTTGAGGTCCATGTGAATGTGTTCGCCAAAATCGCACTTGATGGCAGCGGCGCCCAGGCGCAGTAGGCGGGCGAGCAGCGCCTTATACCAGATGACGGCGTCCGGGTTGGTGAAGTCGATCGTGGCGACATATTCCAGGCCGCTGAAAATGCTGTCAGAAATCCGTCCGCCAAGTTCGGATTGCAGGGCGAATTTGCGCGCTACAGCATCGCAATACAGCTTGGTTGTTTTGCCGACATGCGGAAGCTGCCAGAGGCTGATCCGGATGCCTTGTTTGCGTAAATCGCGCATCAACCCTGCGGGGTCCGGGAATTTGCTGCGGCTGAACTCCCAGTCGCACTCCCACTCCTTTTCGAACCAGCCGACATCGAGGTGCAGCACGTCGAGCGGGAAGCGCTGCTCGCGCATTTTGCGTGCCACCTCGCGCACCTCGTCGGCGCTGGAATAGCTCATGCGGCTCATCCATACGCCGTATGACCACGCTGGTAATTCCGGCGGGAAGCCGGTGATGCGCCGGTAGTTGAAGAGGATGCGCTCCGGTGAGCCGCCGCCAATAAAAAAGAGGTCGAGGCCCTGATCTTCTACTACGGCCTGAGCCGCGCGGGTGGAAATGTCGGCCAGTGAAAGGCGCGTGTGCACGTGAGTATGCAGGAACAGGCCGTAGGGTCTGCTCGAAAGGTAGAACGGAATATTTTTGTAGCAGCGCCGGTTGTTGACGCCCAGTCCATCGCTGTTCTCCAGCGTCAGCGTGCGTCCGGCCAGGTCCATTTGAGCAAAGCGTTCACCCGTGCCGCAGAAATGTTCGCCAGGCGCGGCTGTGAGCGAAAATGCGCAGCGATCAGGCCGGCCGTCACGGGTTACGTAAGCCATGCTGAACGACTCAACGCACATCGGAAAAAAACGGTCAGTGGTATTGAATGGAACGGCCGTACGGCCATCCGGCAGCACGGTGATGTCGCAGGCTGGCGGTGGCGCCAATGGCGCCGCGGGTTGCAGCTGGCTGGTGGAGCGGGCGATGAGCAGGCGGGTTTTACGGCGTCCGTCAACGACCTTCCAGCCGGTGGCGGTTTCAATGACGGCGAGCGACGCTGGTTTAAGCGTGCGATGAAACGCGAGCATGGGCGAGTCATCGCCGGTGATCATTGCGCCGGCCCGCAGGGTGAGGCGGATGACGGAGTCGCCGTAGGCGCGGGCGATCAGGGTTGCTACTTGGGGCTGCACGGCATTATCGAACTGCACTTTACAGCCCTTTTGGAGGGCGTGGAACGGAATTTGGATTTCGATCTGCCCGTTGCGGGCGTGAACTTCAGTGGGGCCGCCCGCCACATGGATGATATCGTTGACCGCCTGCGGGTGGTCCATGTCGAGCATGTCATTCAGAAACTGGTTGCTTTGCTTCATAAGTTGTAACTACTTCCCATTCGAGTCCCTGCCAAAACAGGATTGATTCAAGTCGTAAGGGGCTAACCCACTGCAGCCTTGGCGCCCCTGTGGGACGTTAATGAGCGAGTTCTTTGATTTCGACCATGCGTTTTTCGAGGCGTGATTTCTCGGCCGCAAAAACAATCGTGTGCGTGCGCAATGATTCCTGTGCATTAGCCACGATGAGCGCATCATTCCGCGTGTGAAGGGCGGTTAGCCATTCTTCCATCACCCGGGTGTCGCCGCCGCCATGTCCGCCGGGTTCCGGGCCAATTTCGAAGGTCGTGGTGTTGAGGTCTGCGAAGGTCTTGAGCACGATCCGTTTCTCATCGTATTCAATTTCGCCCTTGTCGCCATGCACCCTGAGTTTGCGGCCGCCGCTCTGGGTGAAGGCGGTCATGGTGAATGTTGCCGTGATGTCTTTATCGAATTCCATCAGGACCACCTGATGGTCAACCACGTTGTTGTCCACGCGATAAACGCAGCGGCCATAAGGGCCTTTGCGGATTGCTTCCATGTGAGCTTCTGCGCTGTGCTCAAAACTAACTACATTGCCGGGCCAGCTGTTGCGGTCGCCGTAGACATATTGTTTAAGCGCGGAGTAGGGGCAGGTTCGTTCGGCAGCGCAGCCGTCTGTGCACCGGGCCGTGCTGCCCGCCGGGGCATTGGCCGGAGTGAAATGCGAAAGATGACCGAATGAGCTGACGCGGCGGCATGGCACGCCCACCAGATAGGCGATGAAGTCAATGTCGTGGCAGCTTTTGGCCAGCAACATGAATGTTGAGCGATCCTGATTGCCCCAGTTGCCACGCACAAAGCTGTGGGCCTGGTGCCAATATGCCACCTGTTCCAGCTGGTCCAGGGTCATGATCCGTCCGATGGCGCCCTGATCAATCAGCTCCTTGAGCTTGCAGAAACCCTTGTTGTACCGCATTGAATGGCAGACGCCCATGATGCTTCTGGATTGGCGCTGAGCCCGCTCGATGGCCCGGCAGTCGTTCAGTGAGACAGCCATGGGCTTTTCCAGAAGCACGTCGTATTTCTTTTTCAGGCAGGCCACGGCAGGACCGATATGGTCGCGGTCCATGGTGGAAATTACGACAGCATCGCACAGACGCGGTTGGGCGCAGAATTCCTGCCAGTTCTTAAAAACCCGGTCTGGTGCAATCTGGTGACGCTCGGCAAAAGCGCTGCGATAAACCTCGCGGGGCTCGGCTACGGCCACCACTTTGCCGAGGGTATTGAATTGATTGATCAGTCCTCCAAAGCCGTTTCCGCGCCCGCCGGCGCCGATGATGGCGATGGTTTTAGGAAATATTGATTTGGCCATAGTCAGGTCTTTCTGCAGGCAGATAATTAAAGGGCGTGGCTCATCATTTCCATGAACCACGCCGCAGGTGTGTCCGGTCTTAGGATTATTTGTGTTTAGCTGGAAGAGCGCGGCCCAGTTTGGCGCTACGGTTGGCCAGATCCAGAATGTGAATCGGACGGCGTGCCCATTCGGGGGTGATGATCAGTTTTTCGCCTTTCGTCAAATGATCGGCGATGTTCTGATAAAGCTTCCAGCCGGTGGATTCCGGGCTTGGGCCTTTGGTGGAAATGCTGTTCTTTCCGTCATGGGTGATGATTTCCCATGCGCCGCCATCCATGATGTAGGTGCCTTTCGAGCCTGTGAATTCCAGCCATCCGCCTTTAGGATGCGAATCAACCGCGGAAATTGTCAGGGTTGCCCAGGCGCCGGTGTCAAAGCGGACGACCGCAAATCCTTCATCTTCATTGCAGTCGTTTTTCCAGCGGGTTTTGGAAGCCCAGACGCCGTTTTTAGCGAAGCCGGAGACTTCTACAATATTGGCCTGCATGATTTGCAGGGTGTACTCCAGCAGGTGCACGCCCCAGTCATACAGAATGCCGCCGGAAATGGATTTGCTGGTCCGCCACCAGTCGCCGGGCTGGCCCCATCCGGCCATGTGTGCCTCAATGCGGTGCACATCGCCAATAATCTTTTTGCGGCAGATGCAACGTTCAGCAATGTAAATATAGAATCCAAC